>CAMHFM010000081.1 GCA_946184595.1 uncultured Azospirillum sp. | reverse complement strand
CTACGTAAAAACGACCAAACGAACAATCAATATTCACTATATTTACGAATAAGTGAATGTTTCCAAAAAAATAAACGCTCGGGGTTATCTCGGGCGTTGTTTTTTTATCTATTTTTCCCTTGACTCTATAGATTTTCTCCGTTATAAAACAACCAAATTCATGTAGAAATGAATAATTTTAATACACACTACGGTGTGCCGCCAGTCAACGAGGGTTCGTCCACTGGCGTGCAATAGTATATAGGTACTGAATGTTTGAAAGTTTGACAGATAAATTAAGCGCTGCGTTCTCTAAAATAACTTCTCGCGGTGTCTTAACGGAAAAAGATATTGATGAAGCTATGCGCGAGATTCGCATTGCTTTGCTCGAGGCTGATGTATCTTTGCCGGTTGTTAAAACTTTTATTGCTCAAGTCAAAGAACAGGCTTTGGGTGAAAAAGTTGTCAAATCCATTCAGCCCGGACAAATGGTTGTTAAAATTGTTCATGACGAATTGGTGAAATTATTGGGTTCGGAACAAGGTTCAGAGCTGAATTTTCAGACCACGCCGCCGGCTGTTATTTTAATGGTAGGTTTGCAAGGTTCCGGTAAGACGACGACCTCGGCTAAAATTGCTAACAGAATAAAAAAATATAAAAAAGTAATGTTGGCATCCTTAGATATCTATCGTCCGGCTGCACAACAACAATTAGCACAATTAGCAGAACAAACTAGTGTTGAATGTTTGCCGATTGTTGCCGGAGAAAAACCTGAGGCCATTACCAAACGCGCTTTATCAGAAGCTAAAAAAGGTGGTTTTGAGGTTCTGATTTTAGATACGGCAGGTCGTTTACAGATAGATGAAACTCTGATGAACGAAGTTGTCGCCGTTAAAAAATTGTCAAACCCGATAGAAACATTGCTTGTTGCTGATGCCCTTATCGGACAAGAAGCTTGTAATGTCGCCAAGGAATTTAATGAAAAAGTCGGAATTACAGGTATTGTCTTAACCCGTCTTGACGGTTCCGGACGTGCCGGTGCGGCTTTATCCATGAAAATGGTTGCCGGTGTTCCTATAAAATTTATGGGAACAGGCGAAAAAATAGAAGAATTTGAGGAGTTTCATCCCGAGCGTATTGCCGGACGCATTTTAGGCCAGGGCGATGTGGTTAGTCTGGTTGAAAAAGCCATTGAAAAAGTTGACCATGCCGAAGCTGAAAAAATGGCCCGTAAAATGATGAAGGGCAAGTTCGATTTAGAAGATATGCTCGCACAATTGAAACAAATTCAAAAATTAGGCAGTATGGGATCTTTGGTAGGAATGATACCCGGATTGTCAAAATTTAAGAGCCAGATTGAAGCTTCAGGTATTGGCGACAGTTTGGTCAAAAAACAGGAGGCAATTATCCTTTCTATGACTTGTCAAGAAAGGAAACATCCTGAAATCATAAAAGCTTCGCGCAAAAAACGTATTGCTGCCGGAGCCGGAGTGGAAGTTCAAGAAGTTAACAAATTGCTCAAAGCTTATGAGCAAATGTCAACTTTAATGAAAAGAATGGGCAATGGCGGTCTGTCATCTTTGATGGGCTCTCATATGCCTTTAATGAAAACAGGAAATCCGTTTGGCGGAATGCTGGGCGGTATGGGAAACAAATTCCCGTTTTAATTAACTTTATTTAGGAGAAAACAAAAATGTCAGTACGTATCAGACTATCTCGCGGTGGTTCTAAAAAACGTCCTTTTTACAAAGTCGTTGTAGCAGATCAAAGAGCTCCTCGTGACGGAAGCTTTATTGAAAAATTGGGTACATTTAACCCATTATTGCCAAAGGATCATGCAGAAAGATTAGTTCTTGATGTTGAAAAAGTAAAATCTTGGTTAGCTAAAGGAGCTCAACCGACAGAAAGAATGCAAAAAATGTTAGCAAACTTAGGCTTGTGCAAAGCTCCGGTTATTCATGAACAACCGAAGAAGTCTGCACCAAAGGCTAAAGCTGTTGCTCGTTTGCAAGAAAAAGAAGAAAAAGCAAAAGCCGCTGCTGAAGCTGCCGCTGCTGCTAAAGCTGAAGCAGAATCAACAGAAGCTTCTGCTGAATAATTATTTTATATATAATAAAGTGTCTAACTGTTATATAACGAGTTAAGCAATGACGGAAGATAAACGAATTTGTATCGGCGCAATTGTCGGTGTTCATGGGATAAAAGGCGAAGTTAAAGTCAAAAGCTTTACCGAGCCGGATACCAATGTCGATAAGTATGGTGTCGTTGAAAACAAAAACGGTAATCGAAAGTTTGAGCTTAAAGTTGTCGGACATAGTAAGGAACTATTAAGAGTAAAAATAAAGGGTGTTGATGACCGCACGGCGGCAGAAGCTCTGATTGGAAACGGATTTTATATCAATCGTGAGGTATTGCCGGAATTGGAAGATGAAGATGAATTCTATGAGGCTGATTTAATCGGATTGGAAGTTCGTCAAAATGATCAAGTTATCGGTACAGTTGCCGGCTTATATAATTTTGGAGCCGGAGAGATTATTGAGATTAAGCTCAAATCGACCGGAAAACTCGAAATGATACCTTTTACCAAAGCTTATGTTCCTGATATCAAAGTGTCTGAGGGATATATAACAGTTACATCTGCAAGTTTATCGTTTGCGCCGGATGACGACGGAGGCGAGGATGCTGAACGTTAAGGTTTATACCATTTTTCCTGAGATTTTTCCCGGATTTTTAGGATATTCCCTGACAGGAAAGGCTTTGGAAAATGGCAAGTGGTCACTGGAAACCGTTAATATCAGAGATTATGCCTTTGATAAACACGGTTCTGTTGATGATACACCTTGCGGTGGCGGTGCCGGTATGGTGATGCGTCCTGATGTGTTAGGGAATGCTTTACAGCATAATCACAAAAGCGGACGTTTAATTTCTATGTCACCGCGCGGTAAACCGTTAACGCAAAAAATGGCTCATGAATTGGCAAATGAAGAAAACCTGTCTATTATCTGTAGCCGTTTTGAAGGAATTGACGAGCGTGTGCTTGAAGCATATCAGGTTGAGGAAATCAGTATCGGCGATTATATCTTAACCGGAGGTGAGCAGGCGGCACAGATTATGTTGGATGCCATTATCAGATTACTCCCCGGAGTATTAGGTAATGAGGAATCAACGGCAGATGAGAGCTTTGAAAATATTTTGTTGGAACATCCCCAATACACCCGCCCAGTTGAATGGGAAGGTAGAACTGTTCCCGATATCCTCCTTAGTGGACATCACCAAAATATAGCCCGTTGGCGGCACGAGCAGGCACTTGAGATAACAAAGCAAAGACGCCCAGATTTATTGCAGAAATATCTTGATTCTCAAAAAATTTAGGTGTATAGAGTATAAAAATTTATAAAAAGGGTTAAAATAATGAACATTATCGAAAATATTGAAAAAGAACAGATGGAAAAACTAAGCGCCGGCAAAAATATTCCAGAATTTAAAGCTGGTGATACCCTGAAAGTTCACACAAAAGTTAAAGAAGGCGAAAGAGAACGTATCCAAATTTATGAAGGCGTTTGTATCGCTCGTAAAAATGACGGTTTGAATTCTTCTTTCACTGTTAGAAAGATTTCTTTCGGTGAAGGTGTTGAACGTGTTTTCCCGTTATATTCTCCAAACGTTGCTAAAATTGAAGTGATGCGCGTTGGTCGTGTTCGTCGTGCAAAAATGTATTTCTTGCGTGCATTACGCGGTCGTTCAGCTCGTATTGCTGATGATTTGTCTGCTCAGGCAAAAGCAAAAGAAAGCAAAGAAAATTCTTCAGCTGAATAATTTTAGCACAAATAAAGTTAGAAAAAGCCTCCCACAAACAGGGAGGTTTTTTTATTGAAAATTATGGCTTGCTTTTTTGTCTATTTTCTGATATAAATTAAGCAAATGAAGTATTATTAATAATTATTAAATATGAAAAAGGACAGCAATGTAGTTCAAGGAAGTTTGTTTCCTGAACTTGAGCCCCAAGAGGCTCATTCCGCCAAGCCCTCGAAGAGAACTGCCAAGCAAGTCAACGAGGAGCTGAAGGACGAGAACAAGCAATTGAAAGCTGAAATTGAGGCAAAGAATGCCGAAATTGAAAGCCTCAAGAAAGAAAATGCCGCTCTTCTGAGCAAAGCAGAGGCCTTCGATGATCTTATTTCGTGTAAGACACTCTTCCCGCTTACCACTATAGCAAAAGCGTTTGGAAGAACAGCGATCTGGATGAACGAGTATTTAGCCAAAAAAGGTATTCAGTTCAAAAATGGTGAAATCTGGACACTATATAGCAAATATGATAAATATGGCTATACGGGAGTTGGTTGGTACGAGTACGGAAAGGATATCAAAGGCAGAGCTTTAGTCCGTCCGCACACCTACTGGACCGTTCGAGGTATGAATTTCATCCGTGAATTACTTATTAAAGATGGCTTAATTAACGATTAAAAAAATAGCGTAACATTTGTTACGCTATTTTTTTTGTGAAATCTAGAAAGCATCATTAGAAAATGGAATATCTTGCAACATTCTCTGCGGTTTATAGATATAAATATTTGTAACGGTTGGAATGTTATCCTTACGATGCGTATAACCGCGATCTTCCATACATGTTCTGTATTTTCTCGGGCTGGATCCGGAGTTATCTTTTAAAGAACGAACCAGAACGGGTTGAGCTCCTGGGTAAGCAACATAACTTGCCCAAATGCCTCTGTCTGCATGCCAGTTAGCACGCAAATCCAACTTTGTCTCTTCAGAGAAAAACCAAGTTCTGAAATCAGGAACATGAATACCTTCAGCAATACGCATACATTCG
>CAMHFM010000080.1 GCA_946184595.1 uncultured Azospirillum sp. | reverse complement strand
ATATCCGTGTGTCTTTGCAACAATAGAAGTATAGTAATAGCGTTTTATTCCGCCTGATTTACAAGCGGTGGGTGTCATATTTGCATGACAACATCCGCAAGTTAATAATCCTCTCATAATTCCTACTTCATTGTTATTATACAAGCAAGCTCGTTGCGTAGATGGTCGTTTTTCGCTAACTTGCTGAGCCGCATTAAACATTTCCTCACTAACAATTCCTTCGTGTTGTCCGTCATAAAGTTGGTCTTTATGCTTAAGTTTTCCCATATAAATCGGATTTTTAAGCATTCTGACAATCGCTGTGCGTGTTAAACTTTTATATCCTTGTTCTTCCATTAATCGAGAAACCGTCTGAGCTGATTTAAACTGTAAATACATTTCAAACATAAATTTAATTTCTTTGGCTTCTTCCGGTTTTATAACTAACTTTCGATTAATTGATTCATACCCATAAGGAATACCACCGCCCATCCATATTCCTTTCTTTTTAGAAGCCGCTATTTTATCTCTGACACGTTCTGCACCAATTTCACGTTCAAACTGAGCAAATGAAAGAAGCATATTTAAGGTCAGTCGTCCCATACTATCAGCTGTATTGAAGTTTTGCGTTACCGAGACAAACGAGCATTTATATTTATCAAAAATGTCCACCATCTTAGCAAAATCGGTCAGTGAACGGGTAAGACGGTCAATTTTATAAACCACAATCATATCAACTTTACCGGCTTGAACATCATCTAACAATCGCTGTAATGCCGGTCGTTTCATATTTCCACCGCTAAAACCTCCGTCATCATAATGTTCATCAATAAGTACCCATCCTTGATGTTTTTGGCTTTTGATAAAGTTTTCGCTTGATTCTCGCTGAGCCTCAAGCGTATTGAATTCTTTTTCCAAACCTTCATCTGTAGATTTACGAGTATAAACAGCACATCTTATTTCCGCCATGATTTTACCCCAAAAAATTCTTGTCCTGAAATTTTACGGCCGGTTATCAGTTTTGCCAAACCACCCAAAGATTTATAAACTTCTCCATCCATTTCAAAACCACCATCAACGGCACGGATTTTATATGTTGCTCCTTTATACTGTTTTGTAATTTCCGTGCCTATTACAAATTTTTGTGATGATGGACAATCCTTAAATTCCATATTTTCAAGCATTCGCCGCGTTTTATTATCTAATCCTCCCAAACGCATTTCCTGCAATTTATAAGTAACCCGCCATATATAATATTCCTTACGAGTGGAAGTTGTTGGGATATGTATGAGCTTGTCATAATACGCTCTAAGCTCTACATACGAAAGTTTCGGAATAACGTGCAAATCAATATTTAAATCAATATTTTGCATTTTTCTCACTTTCATCTTTTTGTTGACGACCATCTTCAATCAGCATGATCATAGCACCTAAAATCAAATTAACTAAATCATTCATTGGTTCACCTCTTGGATACCACCAATGCTTGGATTTTCCTTATTATCCAGTAAATTCGACACTTTTCCGCCATTTTCTAGTTCTTCCAACAAAAGAGCTATTGGCACAGCAATAATAGAAATAAGTTCATTAAATTCGTTATCTGCTTCCATTTGTTTTTCCTTTCAACAGACAACACTCCTTATTTTCAAAAAATCGTTCCCAAAATTTTAATTTTTTTTAGAGCACCATTTTGGTAAATAGATCTTGTGTGTTCATACACATAAGACGGCAAACTTTTAAAATGCAAAATGTGTATTTTCAATATGTTATTGGTTTGTGTCAGACATTCCAAAAGTATCTATTTTGGTAAAAATAGCGGCAAACCATTTTTTACAAAATAGATACCCGAACAAAGCACCGCAAAAAAACAAAAACAGAAATTAACTTATAAAACCGTGAAAGTTCCTAGGAATAGGGCGATTAGATAGTGTTTTTAACAAACGATGATAGATGGGAAAATTAAAACAAAAAAAGGAATGATCTCTATCATTCCTTTTTATTGGTGGGCCCTGCAAGACTCGAACTTGCGACCAGACCGTTATGAGCGGCCTGCTCTAACCAACTGAGCTAAGGGCCCGACACCTAAATTAAGCACATTTTTATATTTCGTACCACAGACATAATTATATTAGAGCAGGCCTGAGTCGCTTCGTAAAACTCGGTTCCACCTCGTTAACTACGCTCCTGTCGTTCGCTCGTAACGGTTGTTTCTGTGCGCTGTCGCTTCTTACAACCTAACTGCGCTTCACCTTTCGGAAAAAATAAGTCTACTCAGACTTATTTTTAGCCTCAAGCTAACCAACTGAGCTAAGGGCCCGTCCTGTTGACAGAAGGAAAAATAGTTTATTCTCTCCGTCAAGTCAAGTGTTTTTATTGTTTTTTAACTCATTATATGCTATAAATTCCTATCTTTTATCAATGAGGTTAGAAAATGCCAGAAATTAATCATCCCGTTTTAACTTTTAATAATCATTTTACCTGTCAATATGAGTTTGATAAAGAGCCTAAAGCGCCTTTGACAATTGTTTATATTCACGGCTTATCCTCAAATCCTTGGGGTAAGAAACCTGAGGCTGTACACACTCTCGCCCATCAGCTCGGTTTGAATTTCTTCAGATTTGAACTGGCCGGACATGGTATTGATGGTGCTCATTATGATGATACGGATCTTGAAGTTTGGCGTAATCAAGTCGTTGATATTATCAATAATCAGATTAAAGGGGATGTTTTATTAGTAGGACACTGTATCGGCGGTTGGACATCTCTTCTGACAGCTTTGGCTTGTCCTGATAGAGTTAAAGGTGTTATTTGTACTTCCACGGCTCCTAACCTCTATCGTCTTCTGATGCATCTCGCAACTAAAGAACAAAAAGAAGAACTTGAAACTAAACATAAAGTAACTGTCGGCATAGAACGAATGACATTTACTTTTACCGAGCGCTTTATGGAATGCGCTAAACGTAATGCTATCACCGAACTCCCAAGTATTCCTATTCACTGCCCTGTTCATCTTTTGCAAGGCTTGCAGGATACTTTTATTGACTGGAGAATTGTTCTTAAATTAGCTGAAAAAATTGAAAGTCCGACAGTTGTTGCCAAAGTTCTTAAAAGTATGAACCATCACGCGCAGAAACCGGCTGATTTAAAAGAAATTAATAACTCAATCAGAGATATTGTTCAGAAAATTATTCTTCCTTGATTTGTTTTTTGAGCAAATAACTTAATTTTTGCAGAGCTTGGAATTTCATTTGTTCCTCACTTAAATGGCGAGGAACAACAACGATTGCCTCTGTTTTGGTTTCCGGCTCAATAGCGCTTACCTTTACATAAGCCCCCTGAACTACATATTCAAAATAAATCTCGCTCATTACTTAAAGAACTTATTACTCTTTAAAAAACCGAATGGGACTAATTTACCAACCTGACCACGATGTCCGAGCCATGTCAGCAATTCTGTTTCTGTCTTGGTTACGGTATTTTTATCAAAGATGAAACCTTCTTCCTTCTTAAAGATCTGAATATCAGAGAGCTTTCCATCCTTATATTTCTGCAATGTCACACCACGACCGCGTGCCATTGATGGAATTTCTTCTATCGGGAAAATTAAAAGCTTGCGATTTTCACCAACAATAGCAATCATATCTCCGACAATCTTCTTACAGAAAATAGCCGTTTCACCGTCCGCTAAATTCATAATTTTACGTCCGTTACGGGTCTGAGCCAACAGATGATTTTCATCAACCATAAAGCCTTTACCGTCCGTAGAAGCGATAATATAATTTGCTTTAGGTTCATACGGGAACATTGCGCATATATTATCGTTATTCCCTAAATCTATCATCAAGCGTAACGGTTGTCCGAACCCTCTTCCGCTCGGGATTTCACTGCCGGAAATATTGAAAAACTTTCCAGAAGTATCAAACAAGACAATTTTATCCGTCGTTTGGGCATGAATAGCCAACTGCAAGGCATCATCATCCTTAAATTTGAAGTCATCGGTCAAATTCGTATGACCTTTTACGCAACGGATCCAACCTTTCTGCGATAAGATAACCGTAATTGGCTCTTTCTCAACAAATATCTCGACAGGAACTTCAATATCTTCCGCAACTTCAGAAAATTCAGTCCGACGACGTCCTAAAGCTGTTTTTTTACCGAATTTATCCTTGACCAGCTTAATTTCATTAGCAATTGCTTCCCAACGTTTTCCTTCATCAGCCAACAAAGCTTCAAGCAATCCTTTTTCAGCATCCAAATCTGCATATTCTTGGCGAATTTCAGCTTCTTCCAATTTACGCAGGCTGCGCAGCTTCATATTCAAAATCGCTTCAGCTTGATTTTCTGTCAGGCTAAATTTGAGAATCATGGCTTTCTTAGCATCATCTTCTTCACGAATGATACGAATAATTTCATCCAAGTTCAAATAAGCGATTAAATACCCTGATAAAATCTCTAAACGTGCCTTTATCTTTTCAAGTCTATATTTAACTCGTCTCTGTAACACATTGATTCTGTGATTTAAAAATTCTCTCAGGACTTCTTTAATGGACATTACTCGCGGAACACCATCTGAATCCAAAACGTTCATATTCATACTGAAACGAACTTCTAATTCCGTCTGACGGAATAAGTGTTCCATAAGCATATTTGCATCTACTGTGCGATTTTTTGGCTCTAATACAATCCGAACATCTTGTGCAGATTCATCACGAACATCATTTAGCATCGGCATCTTTTTATCGTTTAAGAGCTGAGCTATTCTCTCTATCAATTTTGATTTAATAACACCGTAAGGAATCTCGGTTACAATGATTTGATATTGACCATGTCCAAGGTCTTCTTTTT
>CAMHFM010000079.1 GCA_946184595.1 uncultured Azospirillum sp. | reverse complement strand
AATATAGTCAATATAATCTAATTTTTTTTCAATTAATTCAAGAGTTGTACGTATTCGTTTGAAGGCGATATTCATAAATAAAATACCGGCTTTAAGATGGGTTAATTTTTGGTGCATTTCCGGTGTTGAATATTGTTCTGGCATTATTTTTGTTGTCCTTGCGATATTTGTTTCATCTTATATATAAAAGTCTGTTTTTGTTATCTCAATAGTTTTTTATTGTTAAATATTTTTACGATAAAAACTGGCACGATATTTGCATATGTACATATAAGTTTTTATGTAAATAATGCAGGTGCAATGAGATGCTTAGTTTGAAAAGAAATATAGTTACCATTTTGGTTTTATCCCTTTTGATGTCTTGGAGTTCAAGAGCTTTTGCTAGTTCACGTATTAAAGATATTGCTGATTTTGAAGGTGTCAGAGAAAACCAATTAATCGGTTATGGGCTGGTTGTCGGCTTGAATGGTACCGGAGATAATATAAAATCTATTAATTTTGCAAGAGAAAGCATTATTTCTATGCTGGATAATATCGGGGTAAATGCTCGAGACGGTCAATTAAAGTCTAAAAATATTGCGGCGGTAATGGTAACAGCCAGTTTACCACCTTTTGCCCGCCAGGGGACACGTATAGATGTTGTTGTGAGTGCTATGGGCGATGCTAAAAATTTACAGGGTGGAACTTTGGTAGCGACACCTTTGGTTGGTGCAAATGGTGAGGTTTATGCTGTTGCTCAGGGACAGATTGCTACTTCAAGCATTTCAACTTCTGCCGGGGGGGCTTCTGTCAGTAAAGGTGTTCCTACTTCCGGAAGAATAGCTAATGGGGCTATCATTGAAAATGAGATTGATTTTGATTTTGATAGTATGGAAAAAATTACCATAGCTTTGCGTAATCCTGATTTTACGACAGCTCGTCGAGTTTCTGATGCAGTTAACGCCATGTTAGGTGAGATGAGCGCTAAAGCAATTGATTCTGCAACAGTTGAAGTTAAAGTTCCTTCTCAGTACAAAGAGAACTTGGTCGGTTTAATGACAAATATTGAACAACTTCAAGTTCAGCCTGATCAGACAGCTCGAGTTGTTATTGATGAAAGTTCAGGAATTATTGTTATCGGTAAAGACGTTAAGATTAATAAATTGGCCATTGCTCAAGGTAATTTGACAATCAAAATTACAGAAGTTCCTTTTGTTTCTCAACCATTGCCATTTAATAATGGAGAAACTGTTTTCGGAGCAACATCATTGATAGATATTAATGAAGATACAGACAGTCGTTTGAGTGTTTTGGATACCGGTGTCAATTTGCAGGAATTGGTTGATGGTTTGAATGCTTTGGGTGTAACGCCAAGAGATTTGATCAGTATCCTTCAAGCAATTAAAGCAAGTGGTGCTTTACAGGCAGATATTGAGGTTATTTAAGATGAGTATTATCGGAAATATAGCCGATACGGCACAAGTTCAATACAGCTTACATTCGCAAGCTAATACTAAGCTTGGTGCCGGTAAAGATTTTGATGTAAAAAAAGCTCAAAAAGCTGCTGAGGATTTTGAGGCGTTCTTTCTGACAACAACTTTAGAGTCTATGTTTGCAGGTGTTGAGCCGAATGGAATATTCGGAGGGGGAACAGCAGAAAAAGTTTTTCGCTCTATGTTATTTGATGAGTATGGAAAATTAATGGCTAAGAGCGGAACCGTTGGCGTAAGCGAACAAGTTATGAGTTCGATTATGGCTATGCAAGAGATGAATACGCAAGGATATATTACCAAGTAGAGGTGTGATATGGAAAACGCGGATGATTTAGATTTTGCAAAGAAAATTGATGATTATAACGATGTTATCGTCAGTTTTAGTGATGTTTTACGTCAAGAGAATGTCGCCTTGCAGAATTTTGATGTTAAGAAAGTAGAAGAGTTGTTTGAACAGAAAAGTAAATTGTCTGTCGCATATCGTTCTATGGTTGCTTTCTTTATCAAACATCAGGAAGCTTTGAAAACTCTTTCAGAGCAGGAAAAAGAATTGTTAAAGAAAAATTCTTTGGAATTAGAGACGCTCTTTAAAGAGAATGATTTATTATTAAAGACCAGAATGGAAGCCAGTAAAACGGTTGTCGGAGCAATTGTGGATGCGACAAAAATGGCCGTTGAAGCTCAGGCAACCTCTTATGGCGCTCAGGGAACGTATGCTCGTATGAGCAGTCGTAACAGCGCTATGGCGGTCAATAAAACACTTTAGAAGGAGGTGCGTTATGTCGTTTGTATCAGGATTTAGTAGTGCATTAAGCGGAATGAGAGCTGCCCAGAACCAAATTAGTTTTGTCAGTAATAATTTGGCGAATGTTGATACGGAAGGATATACACGTAAAACAGCGCAACAAATCAGTAATGTTGTTGCAGGTACCGGTTTGGGCGTGAAATTAAATAACGCCGAGCGTTCGGTTGACCAGAGCCTGTTACGTAGTTATTTGACTGCCAATTCTTTGAATGGCAACTTAAATAAAACACATGATTATTTGAGTAAGGCAGAAAATTTAGTTGGGACGCCGGATAATAAAAATTCAATTGCGACTGATGTTGCTAATTTACAGGCTAATTTAGAAACATTGGCAACGGATGTTACATCTTCTGTCGGACGTTATTCTCTTATTTCAAACGCTTCAAGTTTAACTAATCGTTTGAATACAATATCTACAGAAATTCAGAGTTTGCGTGGTGATGCGGATTTAGAAATAGAAACAATTTGTAATGATATTAATGGCCGATTAACATCTATTGCTAATCTTAACAATCAAATTGTAAAGTATCAGGCATTAAAATATGATGGTTGTGCTGATTTGGAAGATCAGCGAGATGAGGCGTTAAAAGCATTAAGCGAATATATTGATATTACTTATTATTCTCGTGATAATGGTGAAATTGTTATTCAGACTAAAGGTGGTGTTTCTTTATTAGATAGAGAGGCTCATGTTTTAACGCATGGGGCTATTGTTCGTGCAGCAACGGATATTTCTTATGCTAATGGTAATATTAACGGTATATATGTAGATAATGTAGATATTACTACTCAGATTAAAGATGGAGAATTGAAAGGCTTAATTAATGTCCGAGATACTGTTTTACCATCTTTGCAGTCACAATTAGATGAAATTGCCGGTGTTATGATGGAAAATTTAAATGCCATTCATAACCAAGGAACTTCTTTCCCTGGTGCAATGACAACAATTCAAGGTACTCGTAGCTTTATCAGTCCGGATACACAGGTTATTAAAATAGAAAAAGGAGATGTTCGGTTATCTATTTTTGATGAAGATGGTGTTCAAGTTGCAACCGCTTCTTTGATTGCAGATTTACATTTTTCATCATCAGGTGAAACAATTACAGATACTATTTCTAAAATTGAAACTTGGATGCAGACAAAGCTCCCTCATGCTCACGTCGGTTTTGATGCAAACGGCCGTGTCGTTGTTGATACAGGCGACAGCAGTTATTATTTTTCAATTATGGATACCGAGACATCAACCATAGGTAGTTCTCAAACTGATGCAAAGATTACTTTAGATAATAATCAGGATGGTGTTGCAGATAGAACATTTTATGGCTTCTCATCATTTATGGGATTAAATGATTTATTTGTTACTTCCTCCAGTGAGTATATCTATCAATCTAATGTGATGAGTAAAAATGTTGATTTAGGTGTTAGAACAGCAGTTACGTTAAATATCAGAACAGGCTCTATGAATGAATCTTTCACGGTTGGTGCCGGAGATACATTGCAAAGTATTGTTGATATGATTAATAATGATCCGGTAATGCAGAATGAAATCCATGCTTCTTTGGTTCCGAATGGAAGTGGTTATATGTTACAAATTGTGAATTCCAGCGGCGGACAGATGGAAATCAGTGAAGTAGCTTCAGGTGGTCAGATTACGGGATTTTTGAGCCGTATCGGTTTAGATGTTTCTCACTGTAACACAGCTTCAATGATTGCAGTACGTGAAGATATTCTTGTTAATCCGAACATTTTATCGGTCGGTTCTCCTGAATTTAACACCTATACCGGCCAATATCAACTTAGTAGTGGTAATAACAATGTTGCTAATAATATGGCAAAGGCTTTTGCTGAAGAGCATACTTTCGGGCAGGCAGGGTCTTTGGCTAAGGTAACTACAACTTTAGCTGATTATGCTTCAACATTTGTCGGAAGTATTGCCAGTCAGACCAGTAATGCAGAAAATAATTTAACTTATCAATCGGGTTTAGTTTCTTCGATTGCTAATAAACAAGCAACAATCAGTGGTGTTGATAGTGATGAAGAGTTGGCTCATCTTATCGTTTATCAGCAAAGCTATGCTGCGTGTGCACAGGTTTGGAGTGCTACTCGTGAGCTGATAGATATTTTGTTTGAGGCCGTTTAATGGAGGATAGAAAATGAGAGTTCCTACTTATGCACATTATATGAATTTATCATCTGCCATTCAACAGAACAAGTCTCATGTTGATCAATACAGCTATCAGTCTGTTTCAGGATTAAAGCATCAAACTTATTCCGGTTATGGAATGAAAGCTTATAATATTGTTTCTATGGAATCAACGTTACAAGTTAATAATACATTCCAAGAAAATAATAAGTTGGCAAATATATCTTTAAGTACTTCTAATCTGGCTATAGAAACCATCACAGATGCCTTAGCCAATATTCGTACCTCGTTAAATGATTTATTAGGGTCAGGATTAACCAATATATCTCCGGATGCAACAGGTGGGGAGTTAACCTTTACAAGCGATAATACGGCAACCTATGTTGGTAAAACATTGACCGTTAAC
>CAMHFM010000078.1 GCA_946184595.1 uncultured Azospirillum sp. | reverse complement strand
AATATCAGCTAAACTTTTTTCAGACTCTTGAGATTCCTGAGCCTCTTTATCAAATTCAGGTTCGATACGTTCTTTAACACTTTTTCTAAAACCAAACATCTGCTTATCCTATATTATATGGTATCTGGCATAATTATACTGTATATATATTAAAATCAATTTAATAAAAAAGCGACCAGAAAATCACATCTGATCGCTTTTTTTATTTTATGGCGCAAATTCTATTTAAGCCATGCCATAAATTTTCGAATTTGCGTGCTATAAGGGAATAGAAATGAGAACTCTCAAACCTCCTAAAGGACTATCTTGAAGTTCTATTTTACCACCATGAGATGTAATAACATCTTTGGTAATAGCCAAACCAAGACCAATTCCTCCTGTTTCCTTGTTACGAGATTCTTCTAAGCGATAAAAAGCTTTAAAGACATCTTCTCTTTTATCTTCCGGAATTCCCGGACCATCATCATCAACAATAATTTCTAATTTACGATTATTGCTCTCTAAAGCTACAGCAACTGTTTTACCATATTTCAAAGCATTTGAGATAACATTTGTCATCGCACGTTTCAAAGCTTGCTCACGCCCTTGAATAGCACTAACCTGATCATTTGTTTTATAACGAATAAATGCATCTTTAGTTCTATATTTATTAAGAACACTCAAAATCAATTCGTTCATATCAATAAAGGTAGAAGCCTCACCACCTTCACCACTAACAAATGAAAGATATCCTTCTAACATTTTTTCCATTTCTGAAATATCAGACAACATATCTTCTTTATCTTGTCCTTTAAGCATTGTTGCCTGCAATTTCATACGTGTTAGTGGCGTACGTAAATCATGAGAAACACCTGCCAACATTTGCGTACGTTCAGAAATTTGTCTCTGAATACGCTCTTTCATTTTAATAAAAGCTAATGCAGCAGCACGAACTTCTGAAGAGCCATAAGGTTTGAAATTTTTATCATCAATACCTTTACCAAAATCCTCTGCAGCTTTTGCTAAATCTGCAATTGAACGCACTTGAATACGCAAGAAAGCAACCGCCACTAGAAACAGTAAAGCTGATGTTCCAACCATCCAAGCAACAAATCCGAAAATTGATGTAGAAAAAATATTTTTCGAAGATGTAACAAACTTAAAGAGACGTTCTGGCGTATCAATAAAGACCGTTAACATAGAAGTTTCACGATTCCAATAAACACTCGTCAAATCAGCTGGAAATTTCTTTTTTAAATTCTTTTCCAAAAAGCCGGTAACCATTTCATTTTTCGTTTTTGTAATAACGTTATTAACGGCCTTATGTTTATCTTTATTCAAATAAACTTTAACTTCCAAATCCAAATTTTTCTTAGAAATTTGCTTAATATCTTTCAGATGATTCGGAGATTTTGTAATCATCTCCATAACCATCGCCATATCAGAAGTTAAATTACTTGCCAGACGATATCCGACTCTCCCCCATGTCCCGTCAAAAAAAGCTACAATAGAAACAACCTGAACCACAATCAACGGAATAAAAATTAATAACATTGTTCTAAAAAACAAACGTTTTGGGAGGATTTTTAACTTCAAATAACGCAGAATATTATCCATTCTGTTTGGTAATTTAATATGCATAGAATTTCTCCTCTTTTTATCGAGTTCATCCTAAAATTTTTTGAAAAGAAATTCCAGTAATTTTTATAGGTTATTCTTCTTGAGCCAAAACCTGTAAAACTGTATCATAATCAAAACCGGCTCGTAAAAGTGCTGCCATATCTTTTTGCTTAAAAGCTTCTCTATTTTCAGCATTGCGAAATGGACCGATTTTCTTTTTTTGTGCAAAATGCATGGCTGTTGCAAAAGCATCATACGACTGCTCTTCCAATAAATCTTGAACCATCGATTCGACAACACCTTTTTGTTTCAATTTCCCTGCAATATAACGAGCTGATTTTCCTGCAGCAACGTAATTTTTAATTTTAATTTCAGCATAACGTTCATCATCAAGATAACCATAGCGCTGAAAATCATCCAAAATTTCTTCAATCCAATGAAGAGCTTCTTCTTTAGACCATTCGGGATAGTGATATGCATAATCATAAACTCTACGCAATAAAACCTGACGAAGAATCAAAACGTTTAAGATAATACAGAGCTATATTCTTAAGGCGTTGCGGTGTGATTTTTTTAGGCAACCGCACTTTCTTAGATTCTTCCTTTTTTTCTAACACTTGCAAATCCTTTAATTTTAGATTAAATACATATTTAACATATTATAACAAAAAAAGGATTAAATAAGTGGATAATTTTGATAGTTGTGTATCATTTCATATTGCAAATGGCGCTTTTTTAGGGCGTCTAATTCGTTTAGATAACGTCGTTAATACAATTTTAGATAAACATCATTACCCAAAACAAGTCTCTGCCGTTGTTGCCGAAAGTACGGCCCTTGCAGCTTTATTATCCAGCACTTTAAAATATCAAGGATTATTTACCTTACAAACTAAAAGCAACGGCCCAGTTCCGATGGTTGTGGTCGATGTTACTTCCGAAGGTAAAATCAGAGCTTGTGCCAACTATGATGAAGACAAAATAATAAAAGCTCAAGAACTCCGCAAAACAGTTGGAGAAATCGAACCGGCTCCGCATTTTATGGGAGAAGGAATTTTAGCTTTTACCGTCGATCAAGGACCAGAAACAGAATTATATCAAGGCATTGTTGACCTACAAGGAAAAGATTTGAGCGAATGTGCTATGCGCTATTTTAAGCAATCCGAGCAAATTGAAACTTATTTACAATTATATTTAAAAGCTCCTGAAAATGAGAATGATCACTGGAAATCAGCCGGTGTGCTGTTACAAAAAGTTCCAACTGTAGGGGGAAAAGAAAATACCAACGAGGAAGATGCAAACGAAGCATGGAATCAAGCTGTTATTTTTATGCAAAGTCTGCAAGAAAATGAAATTTTTGATGCTCATTTGAGTTCATCAGAAATATTACATCGTTTGTATCATGCTGATAATTTGCAAATCAACCAAACAAAAGAATATTACTTTGGTTGCCGTTGTCAGCGAGAAAAATTGCTAAATACCCTACATACAATGAAACCCGAAGAAATTGAGGAAATGTGCGAAAACAACAAAATAACAGCAACCTGCCACTTTTGCGGAACAACTTATAGCTTTGACAAGGGCGAATTAATTGCTCAATAAAAAGCATAATAATTAAGCATATTTTAATTTATACCTTTTATGATAAGGCAAAATGGATAATTTTGCAGAGGCACGAAAATGACAAAACTTTATAAACTTTTAAGTATTTTAATTGTTTGTGGCTTAAGCGGTTGCGGCTTTTTTTCACAAACCAATTATGATGAAATGGCTCCTTCTGCCGAACCTCGTTTCAGCAACTCAGGAAAAATTGATTTAAAAGTCAATAAAATTGATGTTGTCTCTGAGTTTACACCTTCATTTCGTCGCCCGAATGTTGAACATTTATTTCCGATTTCCATTGAAAAAACAGCAAGAGTTTGGGCTCAAGATCGCTTAGAAGCCGTTGATTATTCTTCAACCAAACACGCTGAAGTCATCATTAAAGATGCCAGCGTCACTGAAGAATTAGAACCGGTTGACGGTCTGTTTGAAAAAGATCGCATTAAATATCGTGCTACTTTATATATTATTGTTCGCATAACAGACGACAATCAATTATCCAGTGCTGGAACAGAAGTTGAAGCTTGGAGAGAATTAACAATTCCGGCAGATACAACAATTGAAGATAAAGAAAAATATTGGAACAAAATGGTCTATGACTTATTTAATGATTTCAATCAACGCATGGACTACAACATTCATAAATACTTAAATATGTATATTGCTAACGATAACAGTATTCAGAACTATTAAAAAACAAAAAGCCGGAGAATACCGGCTTTTTTTATTTTTCGCTATTTCTGCGACGTATATCTAAATGCACGGCAACAATAAGTGCAATAATCATCAGAGCTAAACTAACGACATCAACATATGATAAATATGTTAACCATGGAGAATCATATTCTATTCCTAAATGCGCAGCTCGTGCAGACTGAAACCCAACAATAAAAGAGGGGACACAAAACAACGCTAGTCCCAAATAAACCGCAGCACCTAAACATTGCAAATAAATCTTCAAAGCCGGATGCTCATCCACTAACTCTAAAAACGGAAATTCTTTTCTAATACATAAAATCACAACAGAAACAACAAACAAAAAGAAAATCAATCCGTTAAGAACATACGAAGAGAAAAATGCAAATAGCAACGAAATAACAGAATATACTCCGCCTAATGTAAATAGTTTTTTCCAAAGCTCTAATGTTTTTTGCTCCATCTCTCAATCTCTAATTTATCAAACGAGGATAAGCTTCATCAACAGACATTTGAAATGTAGGAATACGAATATCCTTTACGCCATCGTTATCTGCTTCAATCTTGCAACTTCCATAAAAAACAGCATGAGGAGAAGATAAAGGAGCTGTACTTGTAAACTCAAAATATTCTCCGGGTTCCAAATCAGGAATTTCTCCCTTAAACCCTTTAGAATCATCAGAATAATTGTTCCCTTTATCGTCCGTAATATGCCAATCTTTGCCTAGCAACCGAATACGCTTATCCGAATTATTCTCAATACAAAAATAATAACCCCAAACAAACTTGTGACCTGCATCATTTTTTTCCACCAATTCACGACCGGCAGAAATAACAATATCATCCGTTTCGGCTGTCAATAAAGTGCTGTCATCAAGCATTTGTCGAGTCCCTTATTTTTTAACCAATTATTAATAATTGATTCATAAAGGAGCTCATTTTGATTCGCAAATTGAGTCTCACACTTG
>CAMHFM010000077.1 GCA_946184595.1 uncultured Azospirillum sp. | reverse complement strand
ATATGCTTTTAAAGTAACATATGGATATTAAAAAGATATTAAAGTAACTTTTTTTATCAAAGATTATAAAAAAGAGAGGATTTCTCCTCTCTTTTTTTTCAGACTTACCAAGCATTGAGTCGTCCACGATTATCATTCAATCGATTGATATAACTCGTTGTGTTAGCTTTGCTATCAGCTTTTACTGTCGGGTTTCGATAATTATCTATTTGATCATACTCACTATCAATTAAGCTTGGATTGAAGCTTGCATTTTTACGGTTAAAGTAGCAATAAACCGTTGCATAGCCTTCCAAAGTTCCGGCGTAAACAGGGAACATATTCCAGATGATTTTACTACTGTCATCACCACCGGTATAATCAAATGCGTGACTCCCTGATAATCCACCAGCATGATCAATATAATCCTTGTATAAATTATACGGATAGATAAAGCCCATACCGACATCCCATCCTCTGAAATTAGTAGATGTACCACAACCACCTTCACAATATTTATCGGCAAAACTCTTCAGCCATGTGTTTTTCTGATAATAAAGCGGAGTCGGAGCCGCATCTGTTGCTGTTCCGTCTAAGTAATCGTACGGACTTTTAACAACATACGGAATGGATAAATCCGGGTGTGCTTTCCATGCGGTATAACTATCATCCCCTTTTGAAAAAGGAATACCAGCTTGTGCCATAGAAATACTTGCCGGAACCATCGTAATAACTTTTGAATATCCCGGAGGACAAGTCGGGCTCGGGACAAAACCTCCCCACGGACTAACCTCTTGATAAATACTGGTACAAGTTCCAATACCACTTAAATCTTTATATCCTTTATTCGCTGTAAGGCCTTTTGCTTCATATTCACTAAGCTTTAATCCTGTACCACCGCAAGAAGTTACTCCTTTTGCCGGATAGGTATTATCAACGACATAAATACCTTTATTAATAAAGTCAGGTAAAATATCGCTCAGGCGTGCACCACCACGGGTGGTTAATTTAATGTCATGCATCACAGAGGTATATCCCGGATTGATTTGATAATGTGTTTCTGTTTCTCCATTTATTAATGCATTATTTTCCAATTGCTTGGTTGAAACAAAATATTCACCTTTTACATAGTTATTGTAATCTCTTGTTCCACCTTCATCTGCCGTCAAATCACCTGCCGTTAATTCTATTGCACCTTTACGAACATAGACAGGAACATTATCAGCATTTGCCGTTGTTGTTCTTGCTAAATCGAATTTAACAACATTTTCAGCTCCAGCACCTAAACCTTTCATATAAATTTCATCACTGTTTACTTGTGCTGCCGGATTACCGCCAGAATCGAGACTATCTATCGCTTTCATTGTTAATCCGTCAGAATATGCCGTTGTGCCTTCACCTGCTGCTCCCTTTTGTAAATGGAACGTGCCGTTACGTATATACTGATTTCCATCAGTCATATATGTATCTAACGAATTTATATCGACAGCATTATTTGCTTCACCGGCCGCTTTTGTCCGCACTTCAAAATAGCCTTTTTCATCATTTAAAGAACTTTCAGGTCTGATTTTAAATGATTCGATTGAAGATAGTACTTTGTCTTTCTCGTCTGATTTAAATACTCTGAAGGCTGTGTTGTTTAAGTTAATAGTTCCACTGTTGATATCAATATAATATCCGTATCCTTCTGTTGTTGCATCCACACTATTAATATCAATGCTGGAAACGCCATTTTCTCCGGTTATTTTTGTTCCGTAATTTGTCATTTCATATATGCTTCTGTCTGTCTGCATTTTTACTGACGTTGCTTTGGCGCTATCAGTTCCGACGTCAAAAGTTCTACTTTCGCCATTTTTAGTCATATTAACAAAATCGCTAAACTCCAAATAACCGATATTTCCGGCTTCACCTCCGGAACCCATCAAATATACTTTGAAGAAATCTTTTCCAAAATTCAAACTTGCAGTATCTCCTGTTCCCTCAGCGCTACTGCTTATAACGGTCAATGCACGACCTTTATCACCACCTGAGGCATTTTGGCCAACCGTCAATTTTTCCCGTGCATGTAAATCTTTTGCAGAAAAAGATTTTCCAACCGTGAAATCTCCGCTTACGACAGAATTTCCTTTGACTTTTAATGCACAATTTCCTGTTATAGCCTGTGTGTCATCATTATAACTGCAGTCTCCCTCTGCCTCAACTTCAACCGGTTGTTTAAACGTTGATTGTTCACTTCCGGCGGCACCTGTATTGATTGAAACAGCAGGATTATCAGCTGTTCCGGCAACATAACTTAAGGCTGTAACTGCTGCATCAGCTGCCACCTGGAAGGCATCTCCCGCAGCTGAAATTTCGTGGCTAACAATTAAATTACCACCGGTACCACCATCACCATCCGACGCATTAGCTACAAGATCTCCTCCAGTTACCGTAACACCACCGTTAGCTAAGGTAATATTTCCTGTTCCATCAAGGATGATATTTCCGCCTGTACCTGCAGCACCTTCTGCGCCAGCCGTTCCTATACGAATATCACCGCTTTTAATATACAAAGCATCATTATCTTGTGACTTATTTTCAGCACCAACGGCTAAATGCCCGATATTTACAATATCATTACCTACTGTATCTGAACCGGCTGCTCCCATATATAATGTTGTTGCCATTGTATTCAATAAATGATTTTGTTCTGGTTTATTTTTTCGATACAGAACACCGTCCAAGTCTATTTTTGCATTTTGAGAAGAAATACCTTGTATAGAAGCCGCAACAACAGCTCCTTTTTTAACACTTACACCTAATTCCTCTCTTGTATCCGATACGCCCCAAATACCTAAGTTACCAGAAATTGTTCCTGTTGCGCTTTCATCTTCACCGCTGGTATCACTTACAAATCCGCCGTTACCACCAATCATTGAAGCAATACTACTAGCTCGTATTGTTGGTAATTCATCGGCTTGTGGTTCTGTAATAACGAAACCTGTTACCACTCTGTCTCCGGAGTTCACACTTTCGCCTGATCCTTCTGCTGGCGGAGGGGTTCCTTTGATTTTTAAGACGACTTTGTAGTCACTAAACATACGAGAACCTCTGATGTCACCATCTGCATTCAAAATACCATAAGGTAAAAACTCACAAAAATGCCCTAAATCAACTTCTTTTGCGGCTTCCGTTGCATCAGCAAAATCACTATAGTTTACGGTCTGATGTTCACTAGCACAAGTGTTCGCCGTTACTGTTTTACCTTGGCTGATGGCATCATAGTTTGCGGAAATATAATCATCAACGGCTTTAATGATAGCACGCATTTCACCTGCAGCATTAATATCTTGCAATTCTGTCGTTCGCTCCGCCGATTTTTTATAAAGCATAGGCGTTACTAACGCTATCAGCGCTAACATTGCCAAAGCTTCAATCATTACGCTACCTAATTCTGACTTATTTAATTTCTTTTTCATCGTCAGCTTCTCCTACAAAGATGTCACATAAATGATACAAGGGAAACTAGGATTTACACTATTTCCTTGCAAACACTGACTTTTAAATGTTTCATCATGTTTATAAATATATGATGGAATTGATTCGTCTCGAACATCAATTCCTTGTATAATAAAATCACTATTTAATTTATTTCTTTCCGGATCTGCTGTTATTTTGGGAACAACTATTCCGCATGAAGATCCTATTGCAACTCTTTTATGCATTGCATTATAAAATTCAGCTAAAACTCTACGTGTTGAAACGTTTTTCCATCTTTCGGGAATACGTCCGTAAGTGACAAGATAAACAGCATGTTGTTCTGGATTATTGCAAAATTCAGCATCTTGTGTTTGACCTGCAACAACTGTTTGATTTAATGTCACTTCTCCGGTTTCTTCATCCGTCACAGGTTCATATTCGGAAGCATTCAGACAGTAAATAGTTGAATAATATGTATTTTCTTCGTATTTATAACCGATAGGTAAGAATTTACATAAATCACCTGTTATTGTCTCTTTTTCTACTTCATTACCTTCTTCGTCAACATCTACCGTTTTTTCTTTTTTACACCCATCAATAATGCCAGGCGCATTTCCTCCGGTTTCAGGATTTTTATAATATTCTTCATATTTAGCTTTAGCATATTTTACCGCAGCATCATGCTGAACTAAAAATTTGGTAATAGCCGCTTCAGCCATCGGTGTTTGTTGCTGGCTCATTAAATCCGCTCGGGGCGACAAATTATATGCCGCCAAGACCACGATAAATGTCGCTAATACCATCCAAATATACATTTACACCCTCGATGAAAACGACTTAGCTATGTCTTAGTATAACATAAAACCAACTTAAATTAAATACATTTTCTGTATTTTAGTGGCATAATCGATAATTATTCGTTAATTTATCTAATGAAGAAAAAAATACTTGACCTTTTTTGATAAATTGAGTAAAAGTCTTGCGTAATCGTGATGGAAAGGTGGCAGAGCGGTTTAATGCAGCGGTCTTGAAAACCGTCGAGGGGGCGACCCCTCCCAGAGTTCGAATCTCTGCCTTTCCGCCAATTCTAAAAAAAACACTCTTTATGAGTGTTTTTTTATTTTTTCAATGTCAAGATAAACACACTTCCTCGATGCCATTTTGATTTTATATCAATTTTTATTTTCAAAATATCCGCTAATTCTTTTACTATTGCTAGCCCCAATCCCATTCCCTGCTCTTGATTTCGCGGACAACGATAAAAAGCTTTAAATAATTTACGGCATTCCTCTTTTTTTAGGCCACGCCCATCATCCTTTACAATTATTTTTATTTTGTCAGGCAATTCATACCATTTTAAGTTTATTTTTTTATGCGCATATTTTATTGCATTGTGCAAAAGATTACGAACGATTCTTTCTAACAGAACAACATCGGTTTTATAGGTTATAGCATCCCCCGAATAGGT
>CAMHFM010000076.1 GCA_946184595.1 uncultured Azospirillum sp. | reverse complement strand
CCTCCATTAATTTTTTACAATCTCTGGAATCAAGTTTTTTAGATAACCCTTGCATAACTATGTGTAAGGGATCAGGCATCGCTTCAGCAAACTCATTACACATATTTTTTATTTCTATATCTTTACGTTTTTGAACTCTTTTTGCCTGTTCTTCATTCATTTCGTTAAACACATATCTATTTTTGTTTAAGTCATACTCTTCTCCTATTTGGAGGCTAAGTTTTTGAAGAGATTCTAAAAAATGTTCTGTATTATTGTGAGGATTATTTTCAAACTCCTTATAAATATCTTTATATCTGCGATGATATTCTTTTGATGCATCTTCTAATTCCGGATACATTCCGAAAACAACAGCTTTGTGCATTCCGGAAGCCCATTTATCTGCTCCGTCTGCTAATTTTTTTATTTGCCCATACCAAGGCTCAACGCAATCTGTCTGAATTTGATTTATTATACGAAACAATATATCTAACGGGCATGGCTTTTTAGCTCTTACATCATCTATTCTTGTCATACCTTAGTTCCTAGTTTAATCAATACATATATAAATTATAGCATAATTTCCATAAAAGTCAAAAGACTAATTATAGCTCGAGAATTGCAAGCTCACTCCAGCCAACAAAAGAAACCGCCTTTTATGGCGGTTTTTTTGTTGGATTGTGTGTCGAGGAAAGGACCTACCAGGTTCGGAGCGGATAGTTGGTGAGCTCAATTTTAAGCAGCATTAAATTTGGTTTTCGGTTGTTTGCAGCGAGGGCAACGCCAATCTTCCGGTAAATTCTCAAAAGCAATACCGTTATTTTCCGCAGGGTCATAAACATAGCCACAAACCGAGCAAACATATTTGCCGCTCTTGGTTTTGAAGGTAATCTCGCCAACAGGCAATGTTTCCGGCGGATTGTTCAAATCTACCACACGCTTTGCTTCTAAATTTTCGTATCCCAAAGGCGTATGCGTTCCCATATAAACCGTCGGGTGTTTGCTTACAAACTCACGCACACGATTTAAGGTCTCACGAGCGGCAGGCAAATCCTCAAAAACCACCGATAATTTATTGGCGTAAAGTGCTTCATCAGTATAGGTCACATCGCCATGCATCATATAGAATAAACCATCATCTTCGGCAATAATGATACTGTTGCCTTTAGTGTGTCCTTTGGCTTTGATATAGTGAATCCCGTCAGCAATCTTTTGACTTTCGGGGAAATTATAGTACGTACCATCAGTAAAATGAACCGGAATGATATTGTTTAATCCTTTGAGTTCATCAGCATCACATTCTTCCGCATTTACATAAATTTTGGCATTTGGGAAACTCTTTAATTCGCCTGTATGGTCAGCATGCTTATGTGTAATCAAAATCTTGCTGATTTGTTCCGGTTTATAACCTAAATCTGCTAAAGCTTCCATGTATGGCTTAATCGGCTCGCCCAGATAGATTGTTGTGTTTTCATCAGGAACGGGGGCAGGAAAATCGGCAGGCAACCCTGTATCCACTAAAATAACCTCACTTCCCGTATCAATGACATAGTTTTGTAGGCATGAACGATATTTCTTTCCGGCATCAAATGCTTCCATACCGTCTTCGCCGCCAAAGGCAAAAGGTTGTGTCATAAATCCTTTTTCATAAAACTTTACGGCTTGTATTTTCATAAATTTTCTCCCAAAATTATATCAGATATTTATATAATGGGGGAAATAGTATTAAACGCAACAGTTTTTTGTGATTATTAAGTATGTAAATCAAAAAAACTCACCCCGACCAAATTTCAAGCTTTTTGTTCCCATGTTCTTCTAAACTCAAATTTAAGGTTTGGCGTATATATTGTAAAAAATGCTAAAAGAGAGAACAGAAATGAAAACAATCAAGGACTTTTTTATTAAATATATGGCAGTGATTATACTAATTATTGCTTTATTATCCCTTTTTGCGCCACAAAGTGCTTTATGGATTTCGACATCGTGGATAAACTATCTTTTGATGGTGGTTATGTTCGGTATGGGCTTGACCTTAAAGCCTGAAAGTTTTGTTTTGGTATTTAAACGCCCAAAAGATATACTTTGCGGTGTTTTCGCTCAATATACAATTATGCCGCTTTTAGCTTTTGGATTGAGTCGTTTATTCGGACTTGATGCCGCTTTAACGGCCGGTGTGATTTTGGTTGGAACTTGCCCGGGCGGAACGGCTAGCAATGTTATTACTTATTTTGCAAAAGGCGACCTTGCTCTCTCGGTATCAATGACCAGTGTCAACACCTTGCTCGCGCCGATACTGACGCCACTCATCACATACTTTTTTCTTCATACAACTGTTGATGTGAACATGACAAGTCTGCTTCTGGCAATAGTCAACGTGATTTTAATTCCTATTATACTCGGGTTTATTATCAATCGCTTTTTTGCCAAGATGACACAAAAACTGGTAGATTTGTTGCCTGTGTTTTCGGTTGTGGCCATTTGTATGATTATAGCAACGGTCGTTGCGCATAATGCCGAGAAAATTTATACTTGCGGATTTTTGATTTTGAGCGTTGTCGTGTTACATAATCTTTTGGGTTATTTATGCGGATTTACATTCGGCAAAATGCTAAAAATGGAGCCGGCGAAGATTAAAGCTTTTTCAATAGAAATCGGCATGCAAAACTCCGGATTAGCCACAAGCTTGGCCGGGACAGCGTTTCCAACATTGGCAATGGCTACCGTGCCCGGAGCGATTTTTTCGGTATGGCATAACATTTCCGGCGCCATTCTTGCCGAAATCTACCGTCATTGGCATTAAAATTTTAAGCGTAGAGCTAAAGATGGGCAGTGTAATCTTAAATTGACTTGTTTTTCTTGGTCTTTATCTAACTCTTTATTTTTTCTTCAAAACGATTAGCGGGACTGTTAATTCTGCGGGCGTCATTCCGGCATGTTCGGCCTTAAATAATTTAGGTGCAAGTTCTCCCGTTGAATAAACCAGACAACGTTTTCCTGTTGCCAAGGCTTGGTATTCTCCTAAAAATTCATCAACAAGCGGATGTTTATCTCCTGTTCCCAAGATTCCGGATGCGAGAAATTCTTTTTTAGAGTATAAAATAAAATCCTCACCAAAATAGTGCTGAAAAAGTTTTTCAAAAACAGCTTGTTTCCCTGGTTTAATGAAAAAATTAACAAATCGACTTTCTAAAGACGGTGGGCGAAGCAATGTATCGCACAAATCAGGATAATCATTTAACGGAACCCTCTGAATATCTATAATTCCATGATCAGCAGAGATGATAACAACCGTATCTTTTATTTGATCGTATAATTTTTCCAAATTATTATTAATATCAGCCATAATGATTCTGGCTTTTTCTGATTCAACACCATGCCTATGAATAGAACTATCCGGCTCCGTCCAATAAACTGAAAAAATTTTCTTTTTAGGACTTTGATGACTTTCCTTAATGATACGTTCACATTCTTCATCAAAACTATGACAGCCGCCTTCTTCAAAATCCGGAAAAATGTGATGATATTCAACATCCGGGTTTGCTTTAGTAATCTTTGAGTAAATCGGCTCATATTTTATAAACGCTTCAGAAACAGGCGGTTCTAAAACATCTTTTCCCGAATAAAATTCCTTATTGCGAAATACTTCGATGATTTTATCATACTGCGGAAAATAACACATCCAACCCAACCATCCGGATGCAATAGGAGGTAATCCAGAATGATAGGCTATGGTTGCGGCCGCAGTTGTGGGTGGATATACAGAACTGATATTGGTAACGATATGTTGCCGTAAAAATGAGTTTTCAGGCAATAGTTTTTCAACTACATTAACGCCCATGCCGTCTATAATCATCAAAATAACATTTTGATAATTTTCATTCAAAATCTTATCTAAAATTTCGAGCGATTTGTATTGGTGTGGGCAATTAAAGTGTTTAAGCACTGAATTGCTAACCGACAAAATACTGTTATCATAATCTATTTTTATACTTTTAGGCACGTTCTGCTTTCCTTTTTCTTATTATCTCAGTTATCTTATAAAGAAAAGTATCAAAAGACAAGTTTTTCAAATCATTTAAGATTTCTTTTTTAATAACCTCCGCTTTGGCGCTCTTTGGTTCAAAAAAAATAGATCTTTCTTGACATATTTTTAAACTTTCGCATATCATGACTTTTATCAAACAGATTTTTTTAGGGAGGCAATCAATATGAATAAGTATTTAATGGCACTTATTGCTGTTTGTTTTAGTTTTAACGCATCTGCCGCAACATCGGAAATTTTACAAAAATCCCAAGCTTCTTGGAATAATACGCCAATTAAACAAATGGAATTAAAAGATCCGGAAGTAACTGTTGTCAGAATCCAAATTCCAAAGGGCGAAAAATTGCCTCTGCATCAGCATCCTATCTTAAATGTCGGCTATCTGACGAAAGGTGAATTAACAGTTCATACTGAAAAAGATGAAGTTTTAGTTCTGAAAGCCGGCGATCCGATTATTGAAGTTATTGATACATGGCATTACGGTGAGAGCACCGGTGATGAAGATGCTGAAATTGTTGTCGTTTATGTCGGCAACAAAGGCGATAATATAACGGAAACGAAAGAATAAAAAACAACCAATAAAAAAGCTCGACATTATGCCGAGTTTTTTTTATTAATAAAATCCGTTTTATCGCTCTATTTTTTTACTTTATCAAAAATAGTAAGAATTGCTGCCACCGCAATCGCAATAGATACAATTTGTCTGATATTTGCCGGCAGTTTCTCTAAAAAATTATAACCGAAAGCCATCAAACCATAGTTTAAGGCACCAATAACAACCAACCAATAACTAATGACGTTTAACATGTTCTTCCCTTCCATAAAATTGATATTAGCAAAAATATTTTTACCACATTTATAAATTGCAATTTTATGGATAAATTCCAATTGATATTTTAATATTATAAACTGCAAATTTCAGTTCAAATACTTTATCTG
>CAMHFM010000075.1 GCA_946184595.1 uncultured Azospirillum sp. | reverse complement strand
AAAACAATTGGTACGATTGCACCTTTGATGGTTAATCCGCCCTCAACAGGCTGTTCGATAAACTCAGGTGGATCAGCGTGCATATAATCAATTAAGTTAGATAAAGTTACATCGTCCTTTAAGATGATGCCGATTGCTTCTAAAATGTTATCTAACTTAGCATCATTATCGGCATCATCTGCTTGCTGGACAACTACCTCGATCTCAGCTTTATGATGAAACACATAGCACGCCGGAGACAAAAGGATATCCGGCTCACCGATATTGCCATCACGCAATATCACAAGGCCATTATCCGGAATTTTAACCGGCAACACAGCATTTCGCTTAACTTCCACATCCGGAAGAGCTGACAGCCTTTCTAATAAGGCATTTAAGACTTGCTCTCGTTTACTCACGCCAATTCTCCATAATTAAAGTTGGAACTTGTTCCTGCCATTTTTCACTTTCGGTTTCAAAGTTGATTAGCTTTGGCATTTTGGCTTGTGGCACTAGAATAAAAGCAATAATTGTCTTTTTTCTTTGCTCATGAACCAAAAACGATGTACCGTTTGGCCGATATACAAAACGTAAGCGTACACCTTTAGATCGCTCATAAAGAGCCGGTGTCATCCGCTTGTTAAATACACGTTGCTTTATGGCCAAAGTTGGTATGGCAAGCCAAAACCCGTTTTGTGAACGTATCACCGAAGCGTATTCGAAGCCTTCAAGGATTTTCTGTGCCTTGGTATAGACAACACCGGCCGCCGAAATACTGTTCTTGGCTTTCGGATAGATATCTCCACGCCAAGTATTGGCTAAGCGAGTGCCAAGTTTCGCTGATTTAACTTGTGATCGAAGCGACATCTTTAAGCCGTTTGTTGCGGTTTTAATACCGGTAGTCACGGCTTTGGCGGCATTTTTGTATTCTTTTTCGAGAAGCTCGTCCAATTTACCTTCTAATGCCGCTTTTAAGTGCATAAGTCACAACTCCAAATCAGTTTATGAATATCTTTGACCGGCTCGGAATGCACCGTAAATGTTTCATCATCGGTATCAATCTTGTCACCGATTTTGAGTTCCGGAGCATCGGAAATTCTTATCCTCGCCCAGTGAGATGGGGAATGTGCTTGAACAAAGCCCACACCCACAATCTCATCCGGTTCGGTTAAGATGATCCGAATAATCTTATTTTTGTACGTTGCTGTTCGTCCCATTTGGTTGAACAGGCTGTTTGTTGCCATTTCCATCGGATTCATCTTCTTCATCCTCCGTATTTTCTACCGGTGGCTGAGCGGTTTTCTTTAAGCTCTCAGCATAACCAAGTGAAATAAGGCGTTTTGCCTCATTTTCGCTTACATCGCAAACACCATTTGGATCAATCTGCTTATTTTTTGCTACCACCAATGTGATCAAAGCTCTGATTTTTGCCATCTGTGCCTCCCTTATCCGATGTTAACAAACATAGAAGCGTTTGGACGATACGGAACGACTAGTGGAGCAGACTGTAATAACAGCCAACGAACACTCGGATCTTCCTCTACCCAGGACTTGGTAAAGTAACGATGTGCTGTCCAGTTGGCTTTTTCGTCATGGATTGCACCGTAACAACGTGTTCCCTCCAAACCATCGCGAGAGCCTAAAATAACACTCTTAGCAGGCAAGAGTTTGCAAGTTGCGCCGTTGTCGTCAATATAGGTATCATTATAAACCCAAATTGAGAAATCACCGATCGAACCGGCATAGCGAGCTTTTTCCTTTTCGCTGATGATGTGCGGATCGATATTGATGGAATTGTTCGTTCCACGGCGAATATCTAAATACTTCTGAACAATTGTATTTGAACGGAAGATCTTCCAAGCTTGAGGATCCATAACGACAGTTTTGGCTACCACACCGGACTTATCTTGGATAGTTGTTGCCCAATCTTCCAAATCATCAACCGGGTTAACACTGGCTGTTTCCCATGTTGCAGAACCAGTTAAGGCCTTGGTTAATGTGGCATCACGACCAAAATCAACGGTTTGAGCCGGATAACCGTCTCCTGAAACCACAACTCTACCGGTACGCAGAATTTCTGCCGCCATAACTTCTTCACGACGTGTCAGGTTTTCTAATTGATCATTAAGATGTGTGGCTAATGCACGCTCATAACGTTGATTATTAGATAAACTGCCGCCGATCGTCTCTCCGGCTACACGTTTGAATGGAATTGTGGCATCAAAGCGGCGTTTGTCTTTAACATAAGCCGGTTTGAATGATTTGGTTTGATATCCGCCACCGTCTACAACCTTACCAGGCAATAAGGGCGATACAAACGGCGAAATACGCGGTTTGCTGTCGGTTACATCAAAGAAGATTTCCTCTTTTTCTGAGGTTTGAACGTTCGGGAAGAACGTATCAAGCAAAAAAGAAGGTGGAGTATGCAATCTCTCCACCACTTTCGCTAAAACTTGTGTTGAAAAAATATCCATTCTTTATTCCTTTCAATATGCTTGATTTGTTTTTACGTAAATGCCTCTGTCTCCGAGCTTTTCTGTCAGACCGGCAACAGTTGCACCGCTTGCTACGATCAGAGCGTTAGCGTTAAATTCACCGCTCAAATAAACAACGGCATCTTTATCTTCAGATGAAGCATCAACAGCTTCGGCTAAAATAGCCATAGGTTTGTCAGATGCTCCGCAGATGGTAAAAACATCGTTTGTTTGCTTCAGAACAGTTCCTCGGGCATAATTGCCTCCGGTAATGGTTGCTAACATTGCAACTCTCGGAAACTCACCGGCAAGTAAGTTATCTGCCGTGGTTTCGCCTTGATCTGTAAATCCTTGTGCTACCATGTTATTCTCCTGCTAATGCGGCAATGCGATCTGCAACTGCCTCGATTGTTTCTTCTCCAGCTTCTGCCGCAGGTTGAATGTCCGGATTTTTCAATTCGGCCATTGCCGCTTCAAAAGCGTTTTGCTTTACACTTGGAATTGTATCCAAGATGCAACAGATGTTGGCCGCCGATAAATCCGTCATAGCCAACAATGCGTGGGCTGTGGTTTCTTTGCCGCGACTTGAATCACTGGCAAATACCTGAGCCATGCGTTCGCGCTCAGACTTTTTAATATCCTCCGCGCTCATTTGGTTTTGTTTGTCATCCATGAATGTTTTCTCCATATTAAGGCTTGAAATTATGTCCTCAAATGAGGATAAGCCATCCGCCAAGCCATTACGGACAGCATATTGTCCAACAGAAACATCACCCGCACCGAACTCTTTAATGACATCTACCGCCGTAATACCGCGATTACGTGCAACTTTGGCAATAAACACCTCAGCAAGTTCATCAACTCGAGCCTGTATCTTTGCTCGTCCCTCATCGGTGTTGACATCTGGCCGTTTGTTCGGGCTTTGTGATGAAACAATCTCAATGGTTTTATCGTCATCATCTTTCTCAAAGATTGATACAACACCAATTGAACCTAAGATTGCCGTGTCAGCCGCTAAAATCTTGTCACAGGCAGAAGCGATCCAATATGCACCCGAGCAACACGAGCCGGATGCATAAGCAATAATCGGTTTAGAACCCCGTTCTTTGAAAATCATGTCAGAGATTTCAGAGCATCCGTTGACTTCGCCACCCGGGCTATCTATATCAAGCAAAATTGCTTTTATTTCAGGGCGTTGGACTGCTTTGTTAAAATCTTGCGCGAACAGTTCATAAGAGGTTGCGCCGCAAATCCTGGTCATTAAGTTTGCGTACCGGAACAATGGACCAGACACTTTAATAACAGCAACGCCGTCTCTTATTGAAACGGCGTTGGCATTATTCATCTCTCTCCCCATTTCCTTAGCAATCGCTTCAAGACTTTTCCTCGTCTCGCTCGCTATTTCGGTCATGGTTGTGAGCATTTCTGGCGTTATTGCCCATATCGTCTGATTTAAGTATTTCATCGATTTACTCCATAAAAAAATACTCGGTTATACAACCGAGTATTTAATTCTCACCGTTAAAATTTACTTATATAAAGGGTAATCCTTATCATAATCACCATATTCTATTATTATAGGATCTATTCCATCAATTTCACTAATATCGACTTGCAATTGATGATTTTCATCGTAGTAATAGTGAATTACTAGTTGAATAGTAAAGTTTCTATTTATATCGACATTTATATCAACATCATCAATAAAATACCACGAGTTATCTTCCTTATCATATGATGCTGTATTATAATCATTACCAGTGATATTGGCAACAAAATCAATGGAACATTCTACTTCTATTGTACTACTATACTTGCTTTCATCTATATCTATAACATTATAATCTGATAAGTATTTAACATCTATATCATCTATAATTTCAACATATTCGTCAGCAACATTAAAATCTGGAGAAACCAATAATTCATGATTTTGAATTTGTTTTTTAATATATTGCGTAATTTCATTTTCTTTTTGCTTAATTGCTTCTTGTATTTCGCCAGTTACTGCAAAACCTTTTTCATTACAATAATGAATAAAGCTTCCTATGTTATCATAATAAATTAAGTTACTATATTCTTCACAAAAGTCTTTCCAATCTGGATCTGTAGATATAATATGACACTCATCATCACTTACTCTAGATAAAATAGAATTAAGAACAATTGCATCAGGGAATTCAGCTTTTTTCTTGTCTGAAAAAGGTGGATTTTTAGAAAAATATGCATCTAGTATATGATCTATGTTTATATTATGATCCAAAGACTCTGATGACAGTAACCTCAGATTTTCTTTTAATACCTCAGCACTACTTTTATACAAATCATTAAAGTCCGGCAAATATTGTAACTTGCAAAAAAAGGGAGAGAGATTAGAAGAAATTTTATCCATTGTTAAATTTTCTAATTTGTTATAATCTTTTTTTAATATATCTTCAACATGACATATGAGTTCCTTATTAATAACATAAGAAGTTAAAGCAAAAACCTTTTCTTCTCTTATTAAGGCTTTAA
>CAMHFM010000074.1 GCA_946184595.1 uncultured Azospirillum sp. | reverse complement strand
ACATCGAGTTTTTCTTGCTCTTTAAGTTTTTCGAGCTCCTTTTGGGCATAACCAGCAGGATCCAAACTACGCTTTACATCTTCCAAAGCTGCTTCATATTTAGATAAATCCAAGACCTTATCATCAGATGTATCCCCACTTTTCATTACAATGGATAAATTACCATTTGACTGTAACTGAATAGTGTAAATATCTTTACTATCATATTTATCTAAAGATGAAACTGTTGTAACACGAGCGTAATTTAAGCGCGTATAACCTAAATCACGCGCTGTTGCGAATGACTCGTCAATATTATTAACATCGGCAACTGTCTTTTCCCAAGAATAGTGCCCGCTGTCATCTTTATTTGTCACGCCTGAAATATTGACACTCATGTTAACACCTCAAAACTTTAAATCCATTTTAAATTATAACACACAATTTATCAAAAAACAATTAATTTTCAATTCTAGAAAAAACTTGCATAAACAAATTTTCAGTGTTATATCAAAAGCCGATAAATGATTATTATAAACTAAAATTAATTATAAATTATGTACAATCCGAAATCAACAACAGCGACTGAGTTTATTTCTCATGAAGAAATACTCAAAATTCTTGATTTTGCTGATAAAAACAGCGAAAATCGTCCGATGATTGAGCATATCCTTGACAAAGCAAGTGCTCAAAAAGGTCTTTCTCCTTTGGATGCAAGTTTATTGTTGGCCTGCAAGATTTCTGATTTGAACGAGCGCATGTTTGCCCTCGCCGAACAAATCAAACAGGAATACTATGGAAACAGAATAGTGCTTTTTGCACCTCTGTATCTGTCCAACTATTGCGTCAACGGGTGTATCTACTGCCCATATCATATCAAAAACAAGCACATCCCTCGCCTCAAGCTCACTCAGGAGCAAATTCGACAAGAGGTTATAGCTTTACAGGATATGGGACACAAACGACTGGCGATTGAATTGGGTGAAGATCCTGTTCATAACCCACTAGAGTACGTGCTTGAAAGCTTAGATACAATCTACAGCATCAAGCATAAAAACGGTGCCATCAGGCGGGCCAACGTAAACATCGCGGCGACCACTGTCGGCGATTATCGTAAGCTCCATGAAGCAGGTATTGGAACATACATCTTGTTCCAGGAAACCTACAACAAGGAATCTTACGAAAAACTTCATCCGACAGGTCCAAAGCATGATTACTGTTATCACACGGAAGCTATGGATAGAGCCATGCAAGGAGGTATTGATGACGTCGGTCTTGGCGTTTTGTTTGGGTTATCAACTTATCGCTATGAATTTGCGGGTCTGATGATGCATGCCGATCACCTTGAAAAAACTTATGGTGTAGGTCCGCACACAATCAGCTTCCCTCGCATTAAAAATGCTGATGATATTGATGCCAGTTCATTCACAAACGCTATCGATGACGAAATCTTTGCAAAAATAATCGCGTGCACACGCATTGCCGTCCCGTATACGGGAATGATTATCTCGACACGCGAGAGCAAGGAAACGCGTGAACGCATGTTGCACTACGGAATTAGTCAGATTAGTGGTGGCTCCAAAACATCCGTCGGAGGCTATGCTGAAAAGAATGCCGGTTCAGAACAATTTGATGTTTCAGACAACCGTACATTGGACGAGGTTATCAGATGGCTGATGGAATGTGGTCACATTCCTAGCTTCTGCACAGCATGTTACCGCGCTGGTCGCACAGGCGACAGATTCATGGAATTCTGCAAGAACAAACAGATATCCAACTTCTGTCAACCAAACGCCCTCATGACTCTACAAGAGTATCTTGAGGATTATGCCTCACCTGAGACCAAAGCCATCGGTGAAAAGCTGATTGCACAGGAACTGCTTTCTATTCCTCATCTTCGCCGTCAAGATGTCTGCCGCGAATGGCTGACTAAAATCAAAAACGGCGAAAGAGATTTCCGCTTTTAATAAAAAACGCAAGAGTTTATCTCTTGCGTTTTTTATTTTTCATTATTATTCTTTTCTCTAAGAGAGGTTATAATGCAGAATTTTTCTTTACATACGCACACCATAGGTTTTGACGGCCGCAACACCGAAGAAGAAATGCTGCAAAAAGCAGAAAAACTAGGCTTAAAAACAATAGGTTTTTCAAATCATTTTATTGTTTATCCGACAATCAAAGAATCTAAAATGTACCAATATGCCCTAAAAGGTGGCTATGACGCTATTTATGCCTCTTCTTTTGTTGAAGTCATCAATCGCTTCAGACCGCATTATGCTAAAATTGATAAGCTGAGAGAAAAAACAAACGTTAAAATTCTAAAAGGCATGGAAGTTGATTTTTTCCCTTCTCAAGAATGGTGGAATGGCTTTCAGGCTGCCTTAAAAATATTAAAGCCAGACTATCTCATTGGTTCTGCACACTTTATTGAATATAATAACACCCTGTATAATACTCATGACTTAAAAAATGCTTCTTATGATGAACAACAAAAACTTCTTCACCAATATTGGCAAAATGAGCGCAATGCCGCTTCCTGCGGTTTATTCGATTTTATGGCACACTTAGATCTCCCTAAAAAAGTCGGATTAGGTTTAGAATCTCAATGGCAGGAAGAAGAACAAAAAACAATTGCGACAATCAAAGAAAACAATGTCAAAGTTGAATTAAACACCAGCTTTTTCAAATTCGGCGCAGAACCTTACCCAAGCCCACGAATAATGAAACTTTTAGCAGAATATAATGTTCCTGTTCTAATAAGCGATGATGCCCATGATTCAAAGCGTTTGACTGACCACTTCGAACAAACCGAACAAATGGCAAAAGATTGCGGTATTAAAAATTACTGGAAACCTTTGAATATCGACGTTTTAAACCTAAAAAAACAACGTGATTTTAGCATAATTTAAACTTTTTCAGAGTATAACACTATCAAGTTCTCATAACAAACCAGATTTATGCGAAGAGGAAGTTTATGCATTCATTTCAGACCATTATTGTTGACTTAACTTTAATTACCATTTACGCCACTTTGGCGACTCTTTTATTTAAAAAGCTAAAACAACCAACTGTTTTAGGATATATTTTAGCTGGAATTTGTGCTGGTCCTTTTTTAAGATTTATTCCGACTATCGGAGATGCTGAAAACACAAAATTATGGGCAGATTTAGGTGTTATCTTTTTATTATTTGGTTTGGGTTTGGAATTCAGTGTCAAAAAAATGTTTAATGTTGGTAAATCAGCAACCATTACCGCTGTTGCTAATATTTTATTTTTATTATTTATAGGCTACAATGTCGGTCAATTACTCGGGTGGTCAACAATAGACAGCTTCTTCTTAGGTAGTATGATATCTATGTCCTCAACAACCATTATTATTAAGGCATTTGAAGACTTAAATATAAAAAAACAAAAATTTACTGATCTGGTCTTTGGCGTCTTAGTTATTGAAGACATTGTTGGCGTATTAATGCTTTTCCTTTTACCGACTATCGCCTTAAGTTCTGATATTAACGGTAAAGAACTACTGATGAATACGGCAAAACTGGTTATCTTTTTAGTCTTATGTTTTTTAATCGGAATTTATTTAGTTCCAACGTTGCTTAAAAAATTAAATAACTATCTCAATGATGAAACCCTTTTAATTTTGAGTATCGGCTTATGTTTCAGCATGGTTTTACTGGCAACGACTTTCGGTTTTTCATCTGCTTTAGGGGCCTTCTTAATGGGCTCAATTTTAGCTGAAACAGATATAGTTTCTCGTATTGAAAAGAACACAAAACCGCTAAAAGATTTCTTTGGCTCTGTTTTCTTCGTTTCTGTCGGTATGATGGTTGATCCTCATATGATTTTAGAGTATGCATGGCCAATCTTTGTTATTACATTAGTTGTTATGATTGGACAGGTTTCTTGCTCTTGCTTTGGTTTTATTGTTTCCGGCCAACCGCTCAAAACAGCAATTCATGGCGGATTTTCTCTCTCACAAGTTGGTGAATTTGCTTTTATTATTGCCAGCCTTGGTATGAGTATCGGTGTATTAAACCCAAGAGTTTATCCGATTATTGTTTCGGTCTCCGTCATCACAACTTTTTTCACACCGATGATGATTAAGTTTGCAGAACCGACATTTAAAACAATCACCAAAATTCTCCCTCAATCTTGGCAAGAATATTTGGAACAAAATGCTTCCGGACATTCTGAAAGCAAACGTGAAGAGCAATTGTGGAACTTATTACTTAAAAATTATCTCCTGCGTTTGGGAATTTTTGCTGTCCTAATTTTTACAATTATCGGTATTGCAAAATACTTCCTTAGCCCTTTGGCTTATCAATACTTACCGAATATTGCGGCACGCATTGTCTTAACACTGATAACTTTATTCTTAATCTCACCATTTTTAAAAGCCCTAATCGGCTGGGAGACTATTTTACCACAAATGGTTTCAGATAAAATCACTGAAATTTTATGCCGTTGCAAATTAATTCCGCAAAACGACGATGAAAAATCTTCGATTTTAGGACGCATACGTGACAAAATAAACGTTTGCTCTGTTATTGATCGCCAAGAAAACCTACGTAATTTCTTTGTCTCTAATAAAAAAATCGCAGCCATTTATCTGCGTTTATGGAATCAAAAGAAAAGCAATCGCGTTTTACTCGTATTTTTAACAACTTTCCGTCTTATTTTACTCTGTTTTTTTATAATGACGGTCATCCATCAATTTTTAACGGGGAACCCTAAAATGGTTTTACTTCTAATGATACTATCTGTTTTACTTCTATCTCGTTCTCGTTGGCTGTTCACACAATATATGAAAATTGAAAATCAATTTTTAGATAATTTGAACGGGAAAAGCCAAGAAGAATCTGCAAAAACAGATAATTAATTACATTATCTTTGACATAACACTAAAATTAACATAATTTTCAGTCTTTCTGATTAGAATAATACATAATATGGAAAACTGGTTTTAAGAGTGAATTTACATGTTTAATATTTCTGAATTTCTTCGCATTAACAGATTTTATGTTATATGGACCATCTTCTTGGGAATAATATATATGTTCCGCAGCATGTTTGGTCTCGTTTTTATGACGTT
>CAMHFM010000073.1 GCA_946184595.1 uncultured Azospirillum sp. | reverse complement strand
AGCTAAAAGGCGTTCATAAACTTCGTAAACTTTTTGATAATCAATTTTTTGAAAATCCATAATCTAATTTATTAATAATTTTTATTCCGTTACGGAGAGTACGTCTATCAAAATAAAGAGTCAATAGAAAAGGAGGCTCTTTCGAACCTCCTTTTTATTTATCCTAAAAACGATTACTCTTTTTCCCGATGACGCAGAAGATTTAATGCTGCCTGCTCTCGCAATCCTTTCGGTTTTACTTTTTTATTTGTTAGCCGGTCAACTGTAATATTATCTTTCATAATCACAGTCCCTATATCACGCCCGAATTTATCTTTTTCACTTTGCAAACCGTAAGTCTCCGTCTCGATGTGTGTTGTTCCGGTGGATTGCATTGCGGATTGATAATATGGATTATTTTCACAAAATTCTTTCATTTCATTTTGACGTTGCTGAGGAATATCAACACCTGTCAATTGAGATACATTTGCAAAAGCCTCTTCAAGTAACGGCTTCGTTTTACGGGCAATATCTTGAAGGAACAACTTTCGAACCTCTCCTTTGAATTTATCTCCGATCTGAATTTTTCTTTCCTCTGCCGAAATTTCTCTTTCCTCCTTGACTGTCTCCGTAGGGGTTTTCTGTCCGGTTAACTTGTGGAGCATTTGGCGTGCTTTAGATATCTGCACTTCTCGTATTGTTTCAAAAGTTTCCGTCTTCGGAACAATATTATCTAATTCAGTTGTATAATCTTTCGCAAAACGTCTATCGGTTAAATTAGCATTTTCTTGGCCATTTAAAGCCTCAAACTCTCTACGCTTGTTAATCAGCATCTTCATATGCTCGTCCGGTGTATAAGGTAATTCAAAAGATTCTCCTTTTTTGGCAACACCTATTGCCATATGATTAAGTAATCTGGCATATGTATAAGTGGTCAAAACACGTTGTTCATCATACGATGGTGTTTCTGGCAAATCCATTGTTTTTTCTCTAAACCACCCGTTCAATTCTTTATAAAACTCGCCGACTTTTTCACGCATTTTAGATGAATTGAACCCATGAACCGAAGCATATTTATTAATCAGACTGTTGCTTTTATCTTGGTTTGCACTATCTGCATATGCAACAACTTCCGGTGTTACATCTTCCCGTTTCAAAACATCCGGACTCATAAGACGCAAATATTCATCATATGCTCCATGATTAACTACATAATTATCGCCATCTCTTGTTGACTGGATAATATGCTCTTTATTTCTATCATGGCGATCAACACCTTTTTCTTTTAATTCGGCATCTTTTTTGGCTCCGGCAACAATATAGTCCATAAATTTATTATCAAGCATTGTCGCATATTCCGGACTATCTGAGCTATTCCGTGCATCTAGAGCAAGAAATTGATTAAAAGTCAAATCATCTCTTTTAACTAACCCCTCTACTGCTTTGGGTGTTAAAGAAACTGTTTTATATCCGTCAAAATCCGATGACATGCCTTGACGTTTTTTATCGCTGAGATATTCATCCAAAACTCCCGAGCAAAGAGTCTTATTGCTGAGAGCCGACTCTAAAAATCTGTTTTTTTCCGCTTGCTCAACATTATCGGCACGATCATCCTTTTTTTCTCGCCATAAAACAGCTCTTATGCGCTTTAATTCTTGCATATCAGTAGTTTTGGAGGCTTTATCACATAGAGCATCAATAAATTCAACGGCTTCCGTAGCAAACGGATCTTGCAATTGATTATGCTTTTCTCTGTTTGGAAATCGCCCGGTAAACCTATCTATATCACTTTGCACGGCTTTCCACATCGGACCTTTAATTTTATCTTCTTGAACCAAATTTGTCAGTGTGGTTAACAAATATTTTTTATTTATTACCGTCTCTTCGATATATTTATTTCTACAAGTCGAAAGCAACCTTTTTTCACACTCGAGAACTTTCTCTTGAGCCTTAAAATAAACATCGGCACCAGAATGATTGTCTCTGTCAAATAGAGCTTGCTGATACTCTTGCCATAACTTAATCCGCTCTTCATGAGTAATTTCTTCGTTTGCCATAACACATCTCCTCAAATACATGAACTGAAAGCATATTAAAACGAAATTATTAAAATAATATAACTTAATATTACCATAGTTTCATTTTTTTGTCTATATTTTTATTTTATATACAATTGCAACAAAAAAGGAGAGGCTTTCGCCCCTCCTTTTTTAATAATGTAGCAATGATTGGGATAAAGGGGTTTGCTGCGACGGTCATTTTGAGCGCGGTGTACAAATTAGTACATAAGCGAAAAATGACCTAGCATGAAGCCCCTTTTGCACAATCCTTAAGCTGACTTTTTGCAGCAGCAGTCAAAGTCCTCTTTCTTATCATTCTTGTGACGAACAGCAGCTTGAGCAGCAGCCAAACGTGCAACAGGAACGCGGAACGGAGAACAAGATACATAGTTCATACCGCAAGTCTGGAAGAAGTCGATAGATGCCGGATCACCACCATGTTCACCGCATACACCTAACCAAATCTTCGGATTAGAAGAACGAGCCTTGTGGCAAGCCATCTTAACGAGCATACCGACACCTTCAACATCAATAGATGCGAACGGATCAGCAACATAAACACCACGAGCGCGATATTCGTCTAAGATAGCACCGGTATCATCACGGCTCATACCCAAAGTTGTTTGTGTCAAGTCGTTTGTACCAAAGCCGAAGAATTCAGCAGATTGAGCCAATTCATCAGCCTTCAAAGCTGCACGAGGCAATTCAATCATAGAACCAACTTGGTATACAATCTTCTTACCTTTTTCAACGAAGACTTTCTCGGCTGTTGTATCGATAATAGCTTTAACAATATCTAATTCTTTCTTAGAACCTGTCAAAGGAACTTCAATTTCAGGTACAACTTTAATACCGGCATCTGCACATTCCAAAGCAGCTTCAATAATAGCACGAGTTTGCATTTCGCAGATTTCAGGATATGTAATCGGCAAACGGCAACCACGGTGACCTAACATTGGGTTAGCTTCATGCAAAGCATTAGAACGTTGTTTAACTTGTTCCAAAGTCATACCCATTTTGTTAGCCAATTCTTGCATTTCTACATCTGTATGAGGCAAAAATTCATGAAGAGGTGGGTCTAACAAACGAATAACGACAGGGAAACCGTTCATAATTTTGAACAATGCTTTGAAGTCTTCTTTTTGGTATGGCAACAAACGAGCCAAAGCAGCACGACGACCAGCTTCATCAGAAGCTAAAATCATAGCGCGCATATCTGGAATTCTCTCAGCATCAAAGAACATGTGCTCTGTACGAGCCAAACCGATACCTTGAGCACCAAAATCAAGAGCTTGTTGAGCATCTCTCGGAGTTTCAGCATTAGCACGAATTTCCATTGTGCGTAATTCATCAACCCATTTCATTAATTTACCGAAGTTACCGCTGTTTGTATCAGCTTTAACAGTCGGAACAGCACCTTCAATAATTTGACCTTTACCACCATCTAAAGAAACCCAATCGCCTTCTTTAATAACAACACCTTTATCTGTTGTCATTGTCTTGGTTGCATAGTCAATATGAATTTCGTGAGAACCGGAAACACAAGGTGTACCCATACCACGAGCAACAACGGCTGCGTGAGATGTCATACCACCGCGAGCGGTAATAACACCTTGAGAAGCGTGCATACCACCGATATCTTCCGGAGATGTTTCGTTACGAATCAAGATAACTTTCTCACCTTTAGAAGCCCAAGCTTCAGCATCTTCAGCATTGAAAACAGCGCGACCTACAGCAGCACCAGGAGATGCCGGTAAACCGGTAGCTATAACTGTCTTCTTAGCTTTCGGGTCTAACATTGGGTGCAATAATTGGTCTAATTGATCTGCACCAACACGCATAATAGCTTCTTCTTTATTGAGCAAACCTTCTTCAACCATTTCAACAGCCATACGAACAGCAGCTTGAGCTGTACGTTTACCGTTACGGCATTGCAACATCCACAATTTACCATGTTCAATAGTGAATTCCATATCTTGCATATCTTTGTAGTGTGTTTCAAGCTTATTACGAACATCTACTAATTCTTTATACAAGTGAGGCCATAATTCTTCCAAGGAGTTACCTTGACCTTTTGAGCCCATCGGTTGCGGTGTACGAATACCAGCAACAACGTCTTCACCTTGAGCATTAACTAAGAATTCGCCATAGTAAACATTTTCACCGGTAGCTGGGTCACGAGAGAAGCAAACACCTGTTGCACTATCATCACCGGCATTACCAAAGACCATGGTTTGAACGTTAACGGCAGTACCCCAGTCACCCGGAATATTGTTCAATTTACGATAAATAATAGCACGTTCAACCATCCAAGAACCAAATACGGCACCGATACCAGCCCACAATTGATCCCAAGGATCTTGAGGAACAACTTTACCTAATTTAACACCAATCTTTTTGTATTCTTCAACCAAAGCTTTCAAATCATCAGCTGTCATATCTGTATCAGATTTATAGCCTTTAGATTTTTTCATATTTTCAAGAGCCGACTCATATTCTTCCATATTTGCGCCCAAAACAACGTTTGAGAACATTTGTAAGAAACGACGATAAGAGTCGTAAGCAAATCTTTCAGAACCGGAAGCTTTTGCTAAAGCTTTAACTGTTTCATCATTCAAACCTAAGTTTAAAACAGTATCCATCATACCCGGCATAGAAACGCGGGCACCTGAACGAACTGAGAACAACAAAGGATTATTAGCATCGGCAAACTTCTTACCCATAATTTTTTCAACACCGGCAACGGCTTCACGAACCTGATCTTTCAAATCAGCAGGATAAGTTTTGTTATTTGCATAGTAATATGTACAAACTTCAGTTGTTACTGTAAAACCAGGAGGTACAGGCAAACCAACTTTATTCATTTCAGCTAAGTTTGCACCTTTACCGCCCAGGAGATTTCTCATGGAAGCGTCACCTTCAGCAGCGCCGTTTCCGAAAGTATATACCCATTTACTCATGGTTAATTAAGCTCCTATCAGCTATTTAATGTTAACATAAACGCCGCTCCCCTAAGGGAGAGACTAATTCGGGCGGCACCA
>CAMHFM010000072.1 GCA_946184595.1 uncultured Azospirillum sp. | reverse complement strand
AATTTTTTAGCAATAAGATTGTGTGAGAGCTTTTAATAAATTGACTATGGCTTGAGAAACAGAGGAGCTATGAACCTTTGAATAATAAAGCAAGATTTCCTGGGCTTCCGTTGTTAATTCAAAAGGTGTGTCTAATAAAGCAGTATTTTCTTCGGTTGCATTTTTTGTAAGTAATCTCGGACTTTTATTGACGATTTCTTGAGGTATATCCTGAAAAAAGTAATTAACTTCAACTCCTAAAACTTGACTATAATCCCATAAGCGACTGGCGCTGATTCGATTTTTTCCTTTTTCATATTTTTGAACTTGTTGAAAAGTAACACCGAGCTTTTTAGCTAAAGTTTCTTGAGAGAGGTTTAATAATTTTCGCCGAATAGTTATCCTCTGCCCGACATGAGCATCAATAGGGTTAATGTCGCCATTTGGACAGCGACTGCGAAAACGAATTTGAGCGGAAGTCTTTTTGCTTTGAGATTCCATTTCTAAAACTCCTCTGAAAAATAAAAAAAATCCGCCTTCTGAAAGGCGGAGGAGCGTAGAAAAACACGGCAACGTGCACCCACTAAGTCATACAACTATCGTGGCACTCCTCCTTTCAGAGTAGTGCCTGTTAGGTGCCATATAACTTGGCAAAGTTATGTTGCCGGAGGTTTCCTAGTCCTCATGGCATTTTATAATAATATCGAAACTTAATCCATCTAAAATATAATAGCTTTTAAGGAATAAGCAAGTCATTTTTCATCAAGAGATAATCTTGACAAGCAAAAATATTCGCTTATAACTTCTGTTAATTGTGCAAAAAACAAGAAGCAGAGGATTTAATGCAAAATTATTGGTGGATATTAGCGCTTTGCTTGAGCTTATTAACCGCAAGTTATGTATGGGCTAATCAGTTTTTAAAAGTCAAAGGCTCTGTTTTAATGGCTTATCGCGGTTTAGGAACGGCAGTCATTCTGTTGCCGTTTTGTTTTTATTTTGCGCCGATTCACAATATTTGGTTTTATGTTTTATGCACGGTACAAGGCTTGGTTTTATCTATTGGAGAAAATCGAATTCTTAATTCGGCAAAAGCTTTTGGTGCGGAAGTAACCAGTCTTATCCATCCTGTCAGTATTGCCATCATCTTTGTTGTTTGGGTGCTTCTGCATCCCCATGAGTTACAGGAATTAATTGCAGAACCGGATAAATTTTCTCTAATTGTCATATGTTTGTTAGGTGTCGCAACAGCCTTAATTCTTATCAGTCAGGCTAAAGCTAATCGTAAAGCTTTGTGGTTTTTGTTGGCGGCAATGAGTTGTGAAACGTTTATTGATGTAACCAGCAAAGAAACCACGCATTTAGGTGCTGAAAATGTGATTTCGGCAATCTTTTATTACACCCTGATAACATCTTTTGTCGCCGGGATGTGTAATATATTATTCCAAGAAAAACGGCATTTTAAAGAGATTTTTGAACGTAAGAACCTGAAATTTGCATGGTTCTTCATGTGCTTTGCGATTCTTCATAGTGTTTTGAAAACTTATACAATGTATTTAAGTCCAAATCCGGCTTATGTAGCAGCAATTGTCCATGCTTATCCTGTATGGATTATGTTAGGGAATAATTATCTGTTTGCTTTTGCTCAAAAAGGGCATTATATAAAAATCAAACCACAGTATTTGATATTACTTTTAGTGTCGATTGTTTGTCTGATTTTGATGGTTGAGGAATAAAATAGTGAGTGAAGAAAAAGAAATAGATGAAAATGAATTAAGACTTCTAAGTGCTATGACTCAGGGGCAGGATACTGCTTCTGAAGGATCTGTTATTCCTCAAGATTACGAGGCTCACGCTGGACAAGTTTTACCTGAAGGAGAGAAAAAAGCATCTCAGGGAGATATTGTCGAAGCACTAAAAACAGTTTTTGATCCGGAAATTCCGATTAATATTTATGATTTAGGATTGGTTTATGATGTCCGTCAAAGTGATAACGGAGATGTTGAGATTGATATGACATTAACGGCTCCGGGATGTCCTGTTGCCGGTGTTTTACCCCAACAAGCAGCAGATGTTGTAGCTTTAGTTGAAGGTGTTGGACAAGTAACAGTTAAAATCGTTTGGGAGCCGGCATGGAGCTTTGACCGTATGACAGAAGAAGCTCGAGCTATGATGGAGATGATATAATGGATATTAATGAACTGATAGATAATTTCGAACTTCTGGATGGTTGGGAGGAAAAATACAGTTACATTATAGAACTTGGCAGTCATCTAGAGCCTCTGGATGAAGAATACAGAACGGAAGATTGGAAAGTCAGAGGCTGTCAATCTCAAGTGTGGCTTGAACCCAAAAAGGAAAACGGAAAATTTTATTTTAAAGGAGATAGCGATGCCTTTATTGTAAAAGGCTTAATTGCTATTGTTTTAATGATTTATTCAAATAAATCTGCACAAGAGATTAAAGAGATTGAAGTTGAAGAAATTTTTGCTAAACTAAAACTGCAAGAACATTTAAGCCCAAGTCGCCGTAACGGTCTGTTCTCAATGGTTGAGAAAATAAAGGAATACGCCGGCGCACAATAGTAGAGATACGGTATGAATATACATGAATATCAGGCAAAAGCAATTATTAGTCAGTACGGAATTAAAATTCCGAAAGGAAAAATTGCCTATACGCCGCTAGAAGCCAAAAGAGCCGCTTCGGAAGTATCTTCACGGGGGCCTTGGGTTTTGAAAGCGCAAATTCAGTCAGGTGCACGTCCTAAAGGATATTTTTTGGAAAAAAATGCGGGAAGAGGCTCCGGTATCAGATATATGACATCTCGTCGCGCTATTATGAAGGGGGCTGAAGAGATGTTGGGTGCTACTTTGGTAACGCCGCAAACCAGTTCAAAAGGAAGAGTGGTTACACGTGTTTATGTGGAAGCTTTTCATAAAATTAAAAAGATATTTTATACCGGTCTGGCTATTGATCGATTAGAAGCAGAGATAACTTTGCTGTTGGCCAATTTGGGCAATAAAAGCATTACTGAAATCGCTGCTGAAGAACCGGAAAAAATTCTGCGTCTTAAATTAGATTTACATAAAGGAATATCTCCGAAACAAGTTAAAGAAGCGGCCACTTTTTTGGAACTAAAAGACAGATATCGCTCACGTTTAAAAAAATATGTCCAAGGCTTGTTTCAAGCATTTAAAGATACAGATGCTTTAATGCTGGAAGTTAACCCTGCAGGTATTGACCGTTACGGTGAAATTGTTGCACTGGACTCAAAATTAACAATTGATGATAAGGCATTATTTCGTCAGCCGCAAATGAAACCACTGTTCGATGCTTATGAAATTGAAGAACGAGAATTGCGTGCTTCAAAAAATGGCTTCCAATATTGCTCGTTTGATGGAAGTATCGGTTGTATTGTAAATGGTGATGGAATTGCTTTGGCCGCGATGGATTTAATCCGAGCTCGGGGAGAAGATACAGCATGTTTCCTGAACGTTAAAGGTGGTGTTGATAGAGATAAAATAGCCGCTGGCATCAAATTAATTATGACTAATCCTCGCGTGGAAGGCATATTAATTAATGTACTGGGCGGATTCTTAAGATGTAATTTGGTAGCAGATGGAATTGTTGCGGCTGCCTCAGAAGTTGGATTAAATGTCCCTCTTGTTGTTCGTTTTGAAGGAACAAATAAAGATGAAGCAAAACGAATTTTGCAAAATTCTCATTTGCCGGTTATCATTGCTGAGGATATGCAGGATTCGGTTGATAAATTGCTTCAAGCTATGGAGGAAAGTGACTAATGTCTGTTTTTGTAAATAAAGAGACAAAGGTATTGGTACAAGGTATCACCGGTACACAAGCTTCTTTCCATGTCAAAAGATCTTTGGATTACGGAACAAATGTTGTTGCAGGTGTTACACCGGGAAAAGGAGGAACAGAACATTTAGGTATTCCTGTTTTTGATACGATAAAAGAAGCCATAAAAGAGACAGGAGCAAATGCTTCCGTTATGTTTGTTCCGGCAAAACAGGTTGTTGTTGCCGTTAAAGAAGGTGTAGAAGCCGGATTAGACCTGATGGTCTGTATCGCTGATAATGTCCCTGTTAAAGATATGTTGGAAGTTAAAGCTATATTGAAGCAATCTAAAACTCGTCTGATAGGCCCCAACACACCGGGAATTATTACTCCTGGAGAAGCAAGATTAGGTATTTTCCCTGAAAACATTCATACTGTAGGACGTATAGGAATAGTTTCTCGTTCATCAACTTTAACTTATGAAGCTGTGCTAGAGACAAAAAGAGCCAATGCCGGTCAGTCAACGGTTATCGGTTTGGGAGATGATATGATTATTGGTATGGATTTTGTTGATGCTATTGCTGCTTTTCATGAAGATGATCAAACCGATGCAATTGTTATGGTCGGTCAAATGGGTGGACTATTTGAGGAAGAAGGAGCGGCTTATTATCGTCATTTAAAGCATAAAAAGCCAATAATAGGTATTGTTGCCGGTAATACAATGCTTGATGATCATAAAATGGGATATGTCGGAGATTTGATGACTTACGGAGATATCACCGTTCAGGACAAAGTTAATACAATGAAGGATGCGGGAATCATTGTTGTCGATAATATTAATGATATTCATAAGGAATTATTGAAAATCATCGCCTGATGTTAGCTTTTTTGAAAAATATATTAAACATCATTTTACCTCCGCGTTGTTTGTTATGTGGAAAAATTTTGAGCGGAGAAAATGGTCTTTGTGAAAATTGTTTTTCTAAAATTAAATTTATAAGTAAACCTTATTGTCAAAGTTGCGGATGTCCGCTTCCTTGCGAAACAAAAGCTAAAACTTGCGCAACCTGTGTGAGCGATAATAAAAATCCGTTTAGGATGCAACGGGCCAAAGTATATTATGATGAAAATAGCAAACCACTTCTGATAAACTTTAAATTTCTTGATAGAACAGAAAATGCCCCCTTTTTAGCACGATGGCTTTTAGCTGCAGGACATGATATTTGGGAACAAGGTGTAGATATTTTGATCCCTGTTCCTCTTCATAAAACAAGATTGAGACATAGAAAATACAATCAAGCGGCATTATTGTGTAAAGAACTGAGTAAATTAACAGGGGTGCCGGTT
>CAMHFM010000071.1 GCA_946184595.1 uncultured Azospirillum sp. | reverse complement strand
CTGAACAATTTCCGAGTAGTTCAACGTAAACTATCCCTTGTTCAAAAAGGCAGAATTTTATATCCCCGCCATCTTTTTGAATTGCAGGACGTATTCTTGCATTTAAGAGACTGATAATGGCTTGTTGTATATCTTGGTCACTTTTGGGGGATTGATGATGAATGATAATATCTTGACCGGAAGTAATAAAATCCATAATTTCAGCTAAGATTTGAGGTTTTAAAAATTGCCATTGAGCTGACTCTTCTTTTGTAATGGAAATCATATCCGGTGTTATAAAGATAGAAACAATTCCACCTAAATCAAATATATTTTCAGCCAGAGGAGAAGAACGCAAAGATTTACTGTCGATGAATTCTACGCGATTATCAGAAAGAACTTTTTGTGAAGGAAAAAAATTTATAATATTCGGATCAGATGTGTTTTGGGTTTCTATAATCATTATTTTTCCTTTTCAGGTAGTATTTTTTCTAAGCTATCAATAATTTTAGTCAGTATATTTGAAGCTTTGATGGTATCAGCATTCAGGTAAGCCAGATGGTTCGGTGCCCATGAACTACTTAATTCAGCATTGCGAACTATCGATGGTTGGATGTTGCAAGCTTGCTCCAGCGTTTTGCTTAAACTTATCCAGTTTTGATATAAGTTATAATTAATGATAATTTGTTTATAGTCATAGCTTAAAGCTTTTACCAGCATACTGTATGCATAAAGTTTTCCTTGATTATAATAAAAAACATCATCAGCCTTAAAATCAAATAAAGAAGAACTGTTTTCTCTAATGGCAACGGTTAATTGATTACTACTTTGTTTGAGACTGATATTTATCTTTTTGAGTATATACGCTAAATCTTCAGTTCTTTTGTAAAAAATATTCTGCCCCGAAATTAAGCTTTGATTGTATTTTGTTAACATTCTGCGGGCTTTGCGATATTGATTGCTGGCAGAAGGCATCGGTTTTATTTTATTGTTTTGGTCAAACATCCAAATTGTTCCGGGATAACGAAGCAATGTTGCCGCACGGTACAATTTGCTATTGTTTTCTTTATTATTGATATTGCCATCGATGCGTTTTTCAAATGCGGTGGTGAACTTTGATAAACCATTCAAGAGACCGAGTTGATAGTTAGGCATATTGTCGAGAATAGCTGCCGGAAAGAAAAATGGCAGGTTTGGTGTCCATATTTTTTCATTGACTTCTTGATTGATTAAATAGGAAATCATTTCAACTGTTTGAGATTCATTAGAAGTCGAAGATTTGATTTCAATATCTGTATTACGATCAATTTTATGTGTTAATAAGGCGCCGAGCGGATAATATAAAAGAAAAAGGCAAGCAATGCAAATAAGGATAATATCAAAATTGGCTTCAGAAAAATTATTACTGCGAGCTCGTAAATGTTCTCTGTAAATATTAAATTTTGCCTTAAGAATAGCCAGAATATTGATGATCTTATGACGCCACATCTGTTTTTCCTTTTCTTTTTAATAATTTGAGAATCTCAGAAATATTTAAGATACCTGTTAGTTTAGCTAATGCCAGAAAACTTGCAATACCCAAAATGCATAAACCGCCGAAAATAATAACTTTGTATCCTAAATGGAAAGATAACCAATTAATGCCCTGCGCTGATAATTCATATTGTGTCAAATATAAAATATATCCCATGAGGGCAGAACAGCCAAGGATTTTAAACAGTTTGAATTTAAGAGATAACGACATTTTCCAAAAACCGCGTTTTTTTAATCCATGGAGATATTGATATAAGGAAACGTAAGCAGCAATTGAAGTAGCGCAGGCGATGCCTAAGTGTCCGAATTTCTGCATTAAAATCAGACTACAGATTAAATTGGCAACAAAGACAACAATACTGTATTTAACAGGTGTTTTGGTATTACCGCGAGCAAAGAAATTCGGCGTTAAAGCTTTTACCAATACATATGCCGGCAGACCTAAAGAATATGCCATAACGGCCCAAGCGGTCATCTCAGAATCCAAAGAAGTAAATCTGCCACGTTCGAATAAAATATTAATGATCGGGTGAGCCAAAGCAATTAAGGCAGCTGCTGCAGGTATAGATAAAAGAGCACCATATTCAACAGCTTTGTTTTGGGTTTGCTCTGCTTCCGCGGTATTTTCTGATTTTAAGGCCTTAGATAAAATAGGTAGTAGGGCAACGCTGATGGCCGCACCAACAACGCCTAAAGGAAGTTGTTGTAAGCGATTAGCGTAATACAACCAAGAAATCGCACCGGTTCCAACCAGAGAAACTAAAATAGTATCGACAACCATATTAATTTGATAGATGCCAGCGCCTAACACTCCCGGAGCAATACGGCGAAAGAGCGTCTTAATATCGTCTAATTTCAAAAGTTGCCAAATGTTTGGTTGTGGTGTCAGGCGAATATCTTGTTTGCGAATAAAATAATGAAGCCATAGTATTTCTAGAATACCGGCTAAAGTAATACCAAAAGCTAACCCATGAGCTCTTGTTGCGCCGATGTTTCCAAGAAGAAAAGCGGCGGTAATCATTGTTAGATTTAAAATAATCGGAGCACAGGCCGGTGCCGCAAATTTATTTAGAGAATTTAAGATTCCGGATTGAAAAGAAACAATTGAAATAAATAAAAGGAATGGGAAGGTTATTCGTGATAATTCCGTTGCTAATTCTATTTTTCCACTATCTCCAGCAAACCCTGGGGCTAATATTTCTACGACCCAAGGCATTAAACATTCCATGAGTAAAATAAAAAGAGCTAAGAGAACGGCTAAAACACTAATAGCACGAGATGCAAATAAGACGGCTTCTTTTTTACTGTCGACAAGCTTTCCTGATAATATCGGGACAAAAGCGGCGGTAAAAGCGCCTTCAGCAAACAGGCTGCGAAATAAATTCGGCAGTTTAAATGAGACAAAAAAAGCATCAGAGATCATTCCCGCGCCTAAAAAGTTGGCAATAACCATATCGCGGGCAAATCCGGTGAAACGACTGATTAAAGTGAATCCGCCAAAAGTAGCTATAGATTTTAGTAAAGACATTTTATCCCTTATTTTCTACTTGTTAAGGATATATTATTGATTTTTGAGTTACTATAGCCTATAAAATATAAAAAGATAAGTGGAAAAGTGCTTTTTTGCTATTATTTCTTGAAAATAACTATTGACAGATTCAAAAAATATTGCGATAATAGACAAAAGAGCGAAAATTTTTACAGACGCAATAGGAAAGTTTAGGAGAAGAAAGATGACTGATACTTTAGAAAGAGCAAAAAGTTTGCGGATAGCAAAAAGATATGGCAAAGATTATAAACATTTGGCAAGTGGAACAACTCGTTCTGCACTGACGGCAGAAGCGCTTTCGAAACAATTGAAAGCTAAAGAATTCGAAGATAGTAATGACACTGTTGGTCTCGGTGTTTCAAAACAAATGCAAGAAGCTAAAATGGCAAAGGCTGCTGAAATTGTAGATTTAGATATTTTTGCTGTGGCTAGTAAAAAAATGGCAGATAAAAGATCTAAATAAGTAATCATTAAACTTTTTCTCTGTAAAATGTGTAAAATCCGGCGATAATCGCCGGGTTTTTTTATTAAAAAATTAAGACTTTTAGATTATTAACATAAGTAGATTTAATAATTTTAGTATGGTGCAAATATGGTAAATGATACAACGATTTATGATGTTGTCGGTATCGGTAATGCAATTGTCGATGTTTTGGCAAAAGTCGGCGATGGTTTTTTGGCAGAGCGCGGTTTAGCAAAGGGTGATATGACACTTGTTGAGGCTAAAACAGCCGGAGAAATTTATGCAGATATTATTCCTGAACGTGAAGTGTCAGGAGGTTCTGTTGCAAATGCAGTGGCTGCTATTGCATCACTCGGTGGAACACCGGCATTTATCGGTAAAGTCCACGATGATGAATTAGGTCAAGAGTTTCGTCGTGATATCGGTGCTGCAGGAGTTGATTTTTTTACCGAATCTTTAATGCAAGGACCATCAACAGCCCGCAGTATTGTCTTGGTTACCCCTGATGCACAGCGTTCAATGTTTACCTATCTCGGTGCCTCAACGCATTTAACGGTTGATGATATTGATGAAAAAATTATCAGTATGGCTAAAGTTATTTATTTAGAAGCCTATTTGTTTGATGATGAAAAATCAGCAGAAGCTTTGCGAAAAGCTGCAAATTTAGCTCATAAATATGAACGTCAGGTTGCTTTTACTTTATCGGATAAAAATTGTATTGCTCGTCATCGTCAGGAATTTCTGGATTTTATCCATACCAGTGTGGATATCCTTTTTGCTAATGATGATGAAATTAAATTTTTGTTTGAAGAAGATGATTTTTACAAAACTTTAGATTTAATAAAGCCTGAAGTAGAAATTGCCGCTTTAACGCGTGGTGATAAAGGGTCTGTTGTTGTTAATAATCGGGTTAAAATTTTTGTAGAAGCTGAGACAGTCGAAGACGTTGTTGACACAACAGGTGCCGGAGATGCTTATTCTGCCGGTTTCTTATATGGATTGACACATGGACGAACACTCGGAACATGCGCTTTAATCGGTAATATTGCCGCATCTGAAATTATATCACACTATGGCGCTCGTGCAGAAGTCTCTTTACGAGGCTTTGCTCGCAATAAATTGCGGACTTACGGAAAAGCGTTAGCTTAATTGTTAGTAGGTAAGCAATCACCGTTATTGTATACATAATCTTTTTTACAACGTGTGTAGCGGTAATAAGGTGCTGCAATAACTGTTTTATCTGCACGGACTTCTCTGCATTGTTCACATTCGCCAGCTTTGTCAGAATCGCAACTGGTTAAGCCATATTGTTGGCAATAATCTAATAACAGAACTTTATTAGGCTCAAATGGGCATCGAATAAAACGACGTCCCTCTGTAGGAGGAAAAACGTATCCCAATTCTTCACAGGTAGGTAATTTAATACAGTATTTAGCAAAGGCAACAGATGCAAAACAACTGATAATTAATGCAAAACAAATAATACGAAGGAATCTAGACATGATGCACCTCAAAACTTCTCAATATAATTTAGAATACCATATAAAATTTATAAATTCAATATTTCTCTAACAAAAAGTCCTGATAATTAAATCAGAACTTTTTGTTTTTCTTTTATTG
>CAMHFM010000070.1 GCA_946184595.1 uncultured Azospirillum sp. | reverse complement strand
TCTTTTTCTGTTTACGCAAATCTTGACGTAAAGGAGCATAAGACATCCAAGAGAAAAAGTTCCCGAGGAAGAAACCTAAAAAGACAAAAAACAGTACAGCAACACTAAGGGATACTGTAATTTCTATAGAAAAAGGCCATAAACTAAAAGTCGCTAAGTCATTATTAACAAAAGCAAAGATCAAAAGTATAATAAAAACAGGCAGACCGATTAATACTTTAATAAATCCCATAGTGCAGCCCTTTCAGAAAACATAGATTATTTTTTATTTAACAATTCATGTAATTGTTTACCGGTTTTAAAGTGAGGGATCTTTCTCTCTTCAACTTTAACTTTTTCCCCTGTTCTTGGATTTTTAGCAACGCGCGGAGATCTTGTTCTGACGGAAAAGGCGCCAAAACCGCGAAACTCAACGCGATCACCATTAGCTAAAGATGAAATAACTTTATCCAAAACAGTCGTCACAACACGATCAACATCTTTCAATGTCAAGTGTGGGTTTTTTGCTAATATTTTTTCAATTAATTCAGATTTTGTCACAATATACCTCATTCATATTTTAGTTAAGTTAATAATAAATTATCCGCTTTTGTTTTATAAATCAATATCGCAAATTAACAAAAATCAAAAAAAGTTCAATACTTATCCCAAGTTTTATTTTTCTGCGACATATCCGACAACTTTTTGCGGAGGATATTCCCCAAGCTCGAGGTCCTCAATTTTCTCAATTCTTCGAGCTATTTTTCCTGAAGAAATTCTAATTTCTCCAATATCTTTGGAAGCCATTTCAAAATGCTTTGAAAGGTTTTCTATTCTATCATCTAAGCGTGCAATATCTTCAATTAAAACACCGACTTCCTTTTGAATGACACCGGCTTGTTCTCTCATCGTAGCATCTTTTAAAACGGCACGAACAGTATTGAGCGTTGCCATCAAAGTTGTTGGGGAAACGATCCATACTTTTGAGCGATAAGAGGTTTCCACAACATCTGTAAAATTGGTGTATAATTCAGCATAAATGGATTCTGCCGGTAAAAACATCAATGCGGATTCTGCTGTTTCTCCAGGAATGATATATTTTTCAGAAATGTCTTTTATATGCTTTAAGACAGAGGTTCTGAAAAAACGCTCTGCTTCAATCTTTTCTCTGTCACTCTCGGCATTTCGTAAAGCCTGATAACTTTCTAAGGGAAATTTTGAGTCAATAACGATTGTTCCCGGAGGATTCGGTAATTTTAATACGCAATCAGCTCGTTTTTGATTACTTAAAACGCATTGAAATTCATAAGCAGAGGGCGGAAGAATTGATTTAACTAAATCATTGAGTTGAATTTCACCGAAAGCCCCGCGAGCTTGTTTGTTAGATAAAACTTCTTGCAAAGAAACAACTTGTTCGGATAAGTGAGAAATTTTTTGTTGCGCAACATCAATTTTAGCTAAGCGTTCTCTCAAATCTTGGATGGTTTCAGTGGTTTTTGCTGTTGATTGTTGCAAGCCTTCTCCAACACTTTTGGTGACGGCCAATAATTTTTCATCCATTATTTTTAAGACAGAGACTTTTTGTTCGTTAATTGCTTCAGAAAGTTTAGCTTGTTGTTGTGAAGATGATTCTGAAAGTTGAGACATTCTTCCAGCTAATTCTGCTTGTCCGCGAAAAAGTGTATCAGCAAAAGAGCGGAATTCCTGATGATGATCTTTTTTAAAAATAACAAACAAAAGATTGCATAGCAACAAAACTGAAATGCCGATTCCGAAAGATAAGAACCAAATGTCACGCTCTGTCATTCTTTTTTCCTAATTTTCAGGCAAATTGCGTCCCATAGCTAAAAATTTAGCGGTACGTTGTTTTTTTAGCTCTTCCCCGCTGAAATTTTTAAGTTCACGTAAGTGTTTTGCAATGCAATCGCCGACTTTTTCAATCATTTGAGCAGGGTTGCGATGTGCACCGCCTAACGGCTCTTTGATAATTTCATCGATAACACCAAAACGGCGCAAGTCTTGTGCAGTCAAACGCAAGGCTTCGGTTGCTTCTTGAACTTTATCTGCCGAGCGCCATAAAATAGAAGCGCAACCTTCTGGAGAAATAACTGAATAGATAGAATTTTCAAGCATAAGAATACGATTAGCCGTAGCAATAGCAATGGCTCCGCCTGAACCGCCCATGCCGATAACAATAGAAACAATAGGCGTTTTAACTTGTAGACATTTTTCAATAGAAGAAGCTATAGCTTCTGCCTGTCCGCGAGCCTCCGCATCAATACCGGGAAAAGCACCATCAGTATCTACAAAAGCAATAACCGGCATATTAAATTTTTCAGCCATGCCCATTAAACGTTGTGCTTTGCGATATCCTTCCGGCTTTGCCATACCGAAATTATACTTCATTCTTGATTCTAAGTCGTGTCCTTTTTCTTGACCAATAACAACGACAGACATATCTCTGAAACGACCGATACCACCGATCATGGCTTCATCATCACCAAAAAAGCGATCGCCGCTCAGAGGTGTAAAATCCTCAACCAAAGAATTTATATAATCTAAACAATGTGGTCGCTGAGGATGTCTGGAAACTTGAAGTTTTTGCCAAGGTGTTAAGTTGGCGTAGGTTTGACGCATTTGTCTCTCAAGCTTTTGTTTTAATCGCTGTGTTTCTTGAGAAATATCAACATCTTCGTTTTGAGCCAGAAGCTTTAAACCTTCTATTTTAGCTTCAATTTCAACAATATTTTTTTCAAAATCCAAAATCAAAGTGTTCGTTTGATTCATAACTATTCTCTATTAAAAATTAAAACCTGCCCCTTTCATATCACAAAAAAAATCAAATTTCGACTATTATTTTAAAAACTTGTTGATTTTGTTGTGTAAAGTCTTTTGATTAATGCATGAAAATAATTGCAATAAATCATAAATGAACTAAAATAGCGACAGTTTAGGGATAAAAAGGGGATAAACGTGTTATCAGCAGCTTTTTTAGTTTCCGTTTTTGCCAGTGTTGTTTGGATTTTTTATGCATTGGCAAATAGCGCTAATGGTAGCGTGGACAGTTTTGTTGTTACAACGGCGGTTGTTGTTTTGCCGATTTTTATTTTATGGGCCATATTTGGATATATATATCAATACATTAGTGTTGCGGTCTTAAATAAAAATATGTACTCTTTATTTAAGCAAATGAAGAAAAATCAGGACTACTCGGATTTAATAGCAAAGGTTTTATTAGATGCGGGTGAGGACTTAAAGGATAATATTTTACTGAGTAAAGTTGATGTTTTTATTGCTGATATGAATGAACTTTTATCTGATATCATTAAAAGAAACGAATTAGCAACCCCGGAGCAAATAGATAATCTTTGGTTGAAAGTTAAAAACGGAGGTAAATGGGCTTTAGGAAAAGTTATTGTAGAACAATATCAAAATCAGCCTAATTTGCCTAATCGTCTTTTGCAAAAAGCATTACATGATGCTATGCTGGGTGGAACTATCCTTGAATTTTGTTCGAGATATCAAAACTTTGTTTCTGCTTTGGAAAAACACGATAAAGAAAGATTATTTTTAAATATTATTGAAACGGGTGTTTTAGGCAAAGTTTTCAGCATATTGGCTGCACCTGCCGATTCTATACGTCAAAATAGAGATTTAACCTTGGCGCGGAAGCAGATTTCTGAAGAACAAGACATTGAAGAGCAAAAAGAAGAAACAAAAAATACCTTTATTAATAAACAAGAAACGCCGCAAAGAACGACATCAGATTTATCTGAAAGTGCAAGACGTCTATTTATAAATACTTTTACACGTAAAAAGACAGAAACAAAAGAAACCGAGCTAACAAGCAAAGAGCAAAATGAGCCGAAAGATCCTTTGTCGTTAGCTTTTGCAAAGAGTTTCGGATCCGAAGATGAGCCTGAAAAAGAAGAGCCGCGGTTAGAGCCATCATTATCTTTTTTAGCCCCAGAGAAAGAAGAACAACAATCTGTTTTTGAGAAAGAAACAGAAACAATTGAAGAAACGGAAGAGCCTGCTCCGGAACCGGAATCAGAGGCAGAAGCAGAAAAAGAACCTGAATTGACAGTTCCTGAAATTATTATTAAGGAAGAGGAAGAACCGGTAACAGGATTAAAATTCGAAGAGGCAGCATCAATCATACATGCTGATTTAGAAGGTGGTTTTACAAAAGCTACCGCATCATTATCTGATATGAAGCAAGAATGGGAAGAGGCAAAACAGCGTGATCTAAAAGCTCAAAAAGAGGTTGAGAGTACGGATGAAGGAATGCCTGAGCCTAAAATCAGCAACGATGGTGATTATTCATATCCCTTTGGCGGATGGATGAATGCAGATAACTATAAATAAATGGGTTGTCGTGCTGAGTTTTTTGCTGAGTTTCAATGCCTCAGCAAAAACGTTGCCATATCTGGCCCTATATGGAAAAGCAACATATCCAGACAATTTTGAATATTTGTCATATGTTAATCCGACCGCACCTAAGGGCGGCAAAATGGTTATGCCGACATATGGAACATTTGATAATTTTAATCCTTTTATCTTTAAGGGAATTTCAGATGGAGGGCTGACGGTTTCTCTAACAATGGATACGTTAGGTGTGACGACTGCTGATGATATCTCAACAGTTTATCCTTTATTAGCTAAAGAATTTGAATTTCCCGAAGATAAAAGCTATGTCGGTTTTATTTTAGATGAACGGGCCAAATTTAGTAACGGACAGCCGGTTTTGGCTGACGATGTTATTTTCAGTTTTAATTCATTGATAGAAAAAGGTCAGCCGTTATATAAAGTTTATTATGCAGATGTTGACCATGTAGAAAAGATTAATGACTACCATGTTCGTTTTTATTTTAAGGCAGGAAGTCAAAATAGAGAATTGCCGCTTATTTTAGCACAAATGAGCATTTATTCGGCAGCTGATTGGCAAGGAAAAGACTTTGCGGAGCCTTCTTTAGTTCCACCGGTGGGTAGCGGACCTTATATATTAGATAAGTTTGAGGTTAATAAATATATTCAATTTAAGCGTCGCGATGATTATTGGGCAAAAGATTTGCCGACACGTAAAGGGATGTTTAATTTTGATGAGCTTCGTTATGATTATTATCAAGATACAACAGTTACGTTGCAGGCTCTTTTTGCCGGAAATATTGATACCAGAGAAGAATATATCGCCAAA
>CAMHFM010000069.1 GCA_946184595.1 uncultured Azospirillum sp. | reverse complement strand
CATTCTCAATCAAGTAAGGAGCATAAATATTTATACCGCAAACTGACAGAAAAACATTATAAAAAAGACAGATTCCGGGTGTCACCCACCAGAACTGACGCGAATCTATAACACTTGAATAGATTCTTCAAGAAAAAAAATGTGCGACTCGAGATTCTACCCACAGATTCTCTTTTTCTGACAAAAAAAACATAAAAATTTAGGCTTATTAATAAGCTATTAATAATATTATGATATAAAAAAACCAGTTTATACAAAAAAAGTGTTGCATTTTCGAAATTTTGTGCTATAGTTGGACAAAATTTTGAAATTCATACAGCTTTGGAGTACTTATATGAAAAAAATTTTATTATCAGCAGCAGCTATTTTAGGTTTGGTTTTTTCCTTTGAAAACCAAGCTTTTGCATCATGTGACGGTCCTTATTTAGCATTTCGTGGCGGTGTCGCAAATCACACTTTAGGCGATAAGGACGAAAATAAAGCAACGGACAAAAAATTGGAAGTAGATGACAATTCTTTAATGCTCAGTGGTGCATTAGGTTATCGTTATAAATACTTCAGAATTGAAGCTGAATATGTTTATAGAAAAGATAATGAAGATAAAAACACCAGTCTTTCTCCATTACCTATGGGCGGTTATTTAATGACAACACGTACTGCCGAATTCTCTTCAAAATCTTACATGGCTAACATTTATTGGGATTTATCTCCTTATACAATGTTCACTCCGTACTTATCAGCCGGTATTGGTATTACCAGCTTAGAGTACACATTTAAGATGAACGACTCTTACGGCAACACCGTAAAATATGATGAAGATAACTTTACATGGTCTGTCGGTGGTGGTCTTTCAGCCCAAGTTACAACACGGTTTAACATTGACTTAGGTTACCGTTACTATGATATGGGTGAATTGGAAAGTGGCGCTATCCACAACCACGAAGTATATGGTGGTCTCCGCTATACATTCTAATTTAATAAAAAGAACAACTAAAAAACCGCCACAGTCATTATGGCGGTTTTTTAGTGCAAAAAATCTTCTTGCAAAATACAATGAACTTTGTATAGTAGCGCTCATAAACAAGCGCAGGCATAGTTCAATGGTAGAACGCGAGCTTCCCAAGCTTGTGATGCGGGTTCGATTCCCGTTGCCTGCTCCAATAAACTAAGACCTCCCTCGCGGAGGTTTTTGTTTGTTGTAAAAAGGTAGTGAGAAACGAAAACGCAGTAGCGGGTTCGGAATTGCAATGTACACAGGCAATTGTCTGTGTGCGACAAAATCGACGAAGTCACCACCAGCGAAAGCCAGACGGAAGTATGACGGTCGGCAAAGCCGATGAGCGCCTGTGCGGCCAAGTTTTTTTTATAAAAAAACGAAGGTCATTCCCGTTGCCTGCTCCAATAAAAAATACCACCAAGATACGCTCGGTGGTATTTTTTTACTTTCTAAGTTTTTTAGCAAAACGTTCGGACATTTTATCCGGAATTCCATATTCATCAAGCTTTCCGACAAAATCCAATCCTTCATCTTTTGCTTCTTCAAACAGACTAAGGACAGGACGAACAACACATTTTCTATCATCAGTTGCCGGCAAACGAACGAAAGTACGATAATCTTCAATCACACTAACACTCATCGGATAAGGGGGCTCAAGCGACTGAACCCAATAGTCTGAACAATCCCAGTTGTCAAAATCGACCCTATACTCTCGAAGATATCCTATAGTTCCCTGTATATAGCGATAGCACGTAGTAATTTGATGAACTTCATGTATTGTCGGAACGCGGATCCCATATTCACGATTTCCGACACCTGGAGATGATTGGTAAGTATAATACGAACATTCACGTAACAAATCATCGACTTCCATTCTGGCAACTTTTTGAATTGCCTTCTTATGAATAATCAGATTACCAAGAGCAATACCCCATATCTTATCCTGACTGATAGCCGTATCCAAAAACGGCAAAGCAATCATTTTAAGATGGTCAAGGCAATACACAATGTTCAATGGAGTCGGAAACCTTTTTCCTTTCCACTCACGACACCAATAATCCAAGCATCGAATGAGCCCATCAATTTTCTCAGAAGGAACATTCATATAAAGTAACTGACGAATGTCTCCGGGGTCAATTCCCTTCTTCTGTAAATTCAAAAAAAGTCCTGTCATTAACATAATTTATAATTTTAAATTAATAATATAATAAACTTACTGATAACAAAAAAACATTAGCAAAAAACACTAAAGAGTCAACAAAAAAGCTCCTGAAAACCTTACAAATAAGGTATTCAAGAGCTTTTCATTAGATAGTGTAAATCTGATCAATCAAAAGACGATCACGAGAACCATCACGATAAGGTTTCACACGCAGTTGCCGATCATCTATCAGAGAAAGAGTAACTTTTTCACCCTCCATCTCTACTTTCCGACATTTATAAAACTGAGGGTAGCGAGATTGGATAATGACGAGCCAAGAGCATTCCAAAGGAAATATACCTGAAATAATATAGAGCTCATACTCTCCAACAGACAGAACCGGTGTTGGATTAACTGGAGAAATTTTCACCCCTTTGTAATAAACTATCTGATTTCTAACCAGAAAGTCATCACATCCATAATCGCATTGTATCAACATAGCAATTCTAACCGTGTCCTTTTACACGGGATCTCTAAATAATACATATAATGATAAAATGATGAGCAAAGTATAGACAAACAGCATAAAGAGTCAATAAATTTATATAAACGTTAATTTAACTTTTTTCAGTCCACAATAAAAAATCTTAAATGTCTTAAAGAAATGAAAATGATTAGTACTGTTATTCTTGGAAACATATTTTCCCTTGGAGCTGCAATTTGTTTAACCGTCTCTGTCATCAAAAAAACAAAGACAGATTTTATCGGTTGGCAAATAGGAGATGATATTTTTGGTTGTCTAACATGCTTAACATTAGGAAGCTACTCAGCTCTAACTGTTTGTCTTGTTTGTTTTATCAGAAACCTTTTAGCCTATAAAAACAAATTAAACAGGCTTTTAACCGGCATTTTGTTTTTAACAAACATTATTGTCGGATTGTATGTCAATAATTTAGGCGCGATTGGTTGGCTCCCTGTTATTGCTGCCGCCAGTTATACAATTTTTGTATATCTTGCAAAAACTGCTCAACATATGCGTATTGCCTTGATATCAAACTTATCGCTTTGGGTTATTCATTGTTTATATATTCAAGCCTATCCGTCAGCTTTCGTAAATTTGAGCATTTGCTTATGGACAATATATCAAGCCCTTAAACGAAGTAAATGGATTAAAAAAAACGCTATTAAGCTTATGGCTCAATAGCGTTTATAAAAGTTGGTACATGAGCATTTTTTTACTCGCTAAATCTGTATTAATAGTCCTTTGCATAAATCCTTAAAAACTTGGAGAATGAGACTAGTAATAAGATTTAAGAGAAGAAAAAGCGGAGCGTACATAGAGGTACGTGAGCATTTTTCTTACTCGCTAAATCTGTATTAATAGTCCATTATACAAGTTTTTTGTAGCGTATAGCATGCGGCTTGCAAGCCTCTTCCCCAAGACGACGTTTTTTATCAGCTTCATACTCTTCAAAGTTACCTTCAAACCAAACAACCTGACTATCGCCTTCATAAGCTAAAATATGCGTTGCCAAACGGTCTAAGAACCAACGGTCGTGAGAAGTCACAAACACACATCCCGGATATTCCATAATTCCTTCTTCCAACGAACGTAAAGTATCGACATCCAAGTCGTTTGTCGGTTCATCGAGGAGAATCACATTAGCCCCTTTACGCAACATTTTTGCCAAATGAACACGGTTGCGCTCACCGCCGGAAAGTTGTCCGACTTTCTTTTGCTGGTCCGTTCCCTTGAAGTTAAACTGTCCGACATAAGCGCGAGAAGGTACTGTTTTTTTACCCAATTCAATCATATCCAAACCGTCGGAAATTTCTTCCCAAACCGTTTTATTCGGATCCAATTCATCACGAGATTGATTAACGTAACCTAAATCGACAGTATCGCCAATTCTGATTTCACCACTGTCCGGTTTTTCTTCACCGGCAATCATTCTGAACAATGTTGTTTTACCGGCACCGTTCGGACCGATAATACCGACAATTGCGCCCTTAGGAACTTTGAAAGAAAGATTATCAATCAATAATTTATCCCCATAAGCTTTAGAAATTCCTTTAGCCTCAACGACCAAATCGCCTAAACGCTCAGTCATCGGAATAGAGATATGGGCTTGCGTAATTTTATCTTTTGTTGATTCTGCCAGCAATTCTTCATATGCATTAATACGAGCCTTAGATTTTGCCTGACGCGCTTTCGGATTTTTGCGGATCCATTCTAATTCATTGGCTAAAGTACGTTGCCGAGCAGATTCTTCACGAGATTCTTGTTCTAAACGCTTTTGTTTTTGTTCCAACCAAGAACTGTAATTACCTTCATAAGGAATACCTTGCCCGCGGTCTAACTCTAAAATCCATCCTGTGACATTATCCAAGAAATAACGGTCGTGGGTTACCATAACCACCGTTCCTTTATATTCTTTCAGGTGTTGTTCTAGCCAAGCAACGGATTCGGCATCCAAATGATTCGTCGGCTCATCTAATAAAAGCATATCCGGCTTTTGCAACAATAAACGACACAGCGCAACACGACGTTTTTCACCACCGGATAATTTAGTAACATCAGCATCTGCTGGCGGACAACGTAATGCATCCATTGCAATTTGAATAGTGCGCTCAAAATTCCACCCGTCACAGGCATCAATTTTCTCTTGTAATTCCGCTTGTTCATTAATGAGATTATTCATTTCCTCATCACTCATCGGCTCGGCAAATTTAGCGGAAACCTCTTCAAATTTTTTGAGCAAATCCCGAACTTCACCCAACCCGTCCATAATATTTTCCATCACATTTTTATTCGGATCGAGCTTTGGTTCTTGTTCCAAGTAACCGACTTTAGCACCTTCTGCCGGCCAAGCTTCCCCATTAAATTCTTTATCAACACCGGCCATAATTTTCAATAATGTAGATTTACCGGCACCATTCACACCTAAAACACCGATTTTAGCGCCGGGAAAGAAAGATAACGTAATTCCCTTAAATAATTCTTTTCCGCCGGGAAAAACCTTTGTTAAATTTTGCATTACATAAATATACTGATAA
>CAMHFM010000068.1 GCA_946184595.1 uncultured Azospirillum sp. | reverse complement strand
ACAGTAAAGGGGGCTATTGTCCCTATTGTGGTAAAAAATTGCCGATTTACAGAGACTGTTGCGTTCGTTATGGTCCTTGTGACTGCGAGGTTGCAAAAGCAATTGAAAAGCATAACAAGGCCGTAATTGAAAATAGAAAGAAGTAACAAAATCCCCTTGGTTGACTTAACCGTCACCAAGGGAATTTTTTTGTGATTTTTTTGAAAAGTCGAAGACCCCTTGACCACGCTTTCAGCGTGGAGGGGTGACTTGTTATATAAAATATCTTTTTTTGAAAAAATTGACAAAAATATATTGCGTGGACATAAAAAATATGGTATATTCTTTTATGTAAAGAGAATTATGAATAAAATTATTATAAATTAAAAACAAAAGAGTATGAAAACAATTGAAGGATTAAAACTGTTTCAGAAAAAATCTGGATTGATGGCGAATTTAGAAGAAGCAATCTCTCACGAAACATTAAACAAAATTGCTAATCAAGCTTTACCAAAGATGGTTTGGCTGATTAGGGAAATAGTGCCTGAACTTAGGGAAGAGCGTATAGCAGAAACGCAGAAAGTTTTGCTCGCAGCTTCTATGAATGGGTTGGAAACAAGTCTATCATTAGAGCTTATGGAGCTGTCTGTAGGATCGAGTTACAAATTACATAATGTATTGCAATATTATTGTCTCAATCATAATATCGACAGCAAAAATGGCCGTATGGAGCTTTGGGGCACAGAGTGGGAGCTTCCTGTTCGCCTGGCTGCAGGAATCATTCGAGATACCAGAGATGGTATTAATCTGGAAAGTCCCTGCAAATCTGACCTCGAAAAATCACAGACTTTTGCAGTAGCAAGGGTGTTTACGGCTCAACGAGCTGGTGATGCTAACGTTTTTGATGCTAGAGATCGCCAGAACAAAGAAATTGATGAATTCATTTCCAATTACAAATAAAAAAATCCCTTTGATTGACTTAACGGTCATCAAAGGGATTTTTTTGTGCTTTTTTGAAAAGTCGAAGACCCCTTGACCACGCTTTCAGCGTGGAGGGGTGACAGGTGGAAATATATGTGGTTTGGAAGGGTAACTTGTCACTTTATTTATTAATAATTATTTTAGAAAACTCTGATAAGTTTACAATGAAAAAGAATTTTTTTTGGAAGCAATCATGGCGGGTAGAAAACGTCTGAAATTTAAGACATTACGACAAAGTCTTAGTGAATTTACGATTTTGAATTATAAATCGTTGATTGCTTTTGTGCTGATTAATTTTTGTTTTTTTGCCGTTTTATCTTTGGGACTTGGTGGAATTCGCACGGTATGGTTTTTGCTGTGGGGATTAGGATATTATCTGTTTAATTTTGCTTTTTTCCGTTGGTATTTTAAGCGTCCCCCTTATTTGTTATCGATGAAATTTTTTGATACGTTATTACCTGCAGTTAAAGTTTTATTCGTGATGATGTTAGGAATGACAGTATTGGCTTATTTGCCGTATTTACCGCTTATGTTCGGTGGGGTTTCTGAGACAATTAAACGAGCAATAACGGTCTTTATCGGTGATTTTATGGGAGAATCTAATATTTATGACATTATTATCAGTTTGATTTTATTACTGATGTCACCGATTATTTTATATCGTCCTTTGATGGCTTGGATCTCTTCAATCATCGGGCGTAGCGGCTCATTTAAAAATGTATATAAACATACAGCCGGTTATTATCGCCTTTTTCTTAAAGTATTGTTTGTTTTTTATTTCATTATCGTTGCGGCTTGGGGTGCAGATAGATATTTTGATTTGCACTATTGGTTGTTTTTCGGAATTGTCGCGCCGCTTTCCATTTTATTTAATTTAACCTTAGCAAAAACGTATGAAATTTTAATATTAGATTGATTCTTTTTTTATACCTGTTATATTTTCAGACTATCAGAGAATTATGAATTTTATTATTAACTTCTTAAACTTCGTAAAATATGGAAAAAATTATTGTATCAATGAAAAATCCTGATGCCATTGAAGTATGTGAGAATAATCTCCTTGCACCGAGATATGGCTTAAGTCAGATGGGCTTTCAAGATTTGGTGGTGAAGGAGCGGGCAGCTGCCCTTCAGATTGAGAGAATTCTTGATGAATCTCATGTTCCTGTCCTTCTCCGTAAAATCAATGAGTTTGGAGCTTTTTCTGAGGATGAGCAGAAAGATATTTCTGCAGTTTTGGCAAAGGCAGCGCAGCTTCTTAAAGATGGCTTTCATGTTCTGATTATTCGCGGTATGCTCGCTTGTGCCTGTGGGCGTAAGTCGGGGCTCGGATATGGCTGCTTTGATGAGAAGTTTTCTCCGGCCTACACGAATTTAGATGTTCGTAAGGATTTTTGGGGAACGACACATCTTCTTCCCTTAGAGTTTGTCAGTGCTCTTCTTTTGGATCTCGTGTCTGGTGTTTATCCTGATGATCTCCGAGAAGAAAACATTCGGAAGTCGAAACTTGTTTGCTCCTGTCTTAAGGAAAAAGCTGGGACACTCGAAGATTTTATTGCGTTTTGCGCATAAAAAATCCCCTTGATTGACATGATGGTCATCAAGGGGATTTTTTTATTTTTGAATGAGTTCTAAAAATTCTGCTTCGCTTAAAATTTTAATTCCGAGTTCTTGAGCTTTTTTAGCTTTGCTTCCGGCATCTGCGCCCATGATGACGTAATCAGTATGGGCAGAAACCGAGCCGGCAACTTTAGCACCTAAATTTAAAGCTTTGGCTTTAGCTTCGGATCGTGTCATTTTCTCTAAGGTTCCGGTGAAAACAACGGTTTTACCGGAAATAGGGGAATCGTGTCTGGTGTCATCAATAAAATCTTCAACCTTTACATGAGAGAGCAGTTTATTGATGATTTGAAGATTATGCTCTTCTTGGAAAAACTCGACAATGTCTTTTGCCATGGCACCGCCTATACCATCAATCGAAACCAGTTTGGCTGTTTCTTTAGCCTGCATATCATTCATAAAATGAGTGAAACTTCCATAGTTTTGAGCAAGCAAGCGTGAAGTTGCCGAACCGACTTGGCGAATTCCAAGCGCATAAATAAAACGATCCAATGGCATGGTACGTTTGCGGTTAATGGCATTAAATAAATTGTCGACCGATTTTTTGCCCCAGCCTTCGCGAGATTCCAAATGCAAGGCAGTGCCGGATTGATGAGAGAATAAATCGCCGTCATCATTGCGTTCTTCTAAAGTGAAGATATCGTCAGGGGTATGTAAAATTCCTTCTTTATAAAAATCTTCAACGATTTTTTCGCCTAAACCTTCAATATCAAAAGCATCTTTTGAAACAAAGTGAATAATACGTTCAACCGCTTGTGCCGGACAGCTTAATCCGCCGGTACAACGACGGACGGCTTCATCTTCCTCGCGGATAGCGTGTGCACCGCAAACAGGGCAGGTGGTCGGGAAAATAAATTCTTGCGAATTTTCCGGACGTTTTTCTGGTAAAACAGCAACAACTTGTGGAATGACATCGCCGGCACGTTGAATAATAACCCAATCACCAATACGAATATCTTTGCGTTTGATTTCATCTTCATTATGCAAAGTGGCATGCGAAACAACCACACCACCGACAGTAATCGGCTCAAGGTCAGCCACAGGAGTTAAGGCGCCGGTACGTCCGACCTGAATGCGAATATTATTAATTTTGGTAATAGCCTGTTCGGCAGGAAATTTATGAGCGACTGCCCAACGCGGGGTACGAGTCAAAAAGCCTAAGCGTTCTTGTAAAGCAATATCATTGACCTTGTAAACAATGCCGTCAATATCATAAGGTAAATCCGCGCGAATCTCCATTAAGTGATTGAAATTGTCTTCGATTTCCTGTTGATTGGAGCAAAGTTTGTTATGCGGATTAACCGGAAAACCCCATTTTTCCAGACAATCAAAAAATTCTTGTTGAGTGTTCCAACAGCGCTCGGAGACTTCGCCCCACGTATAGGCCCAAAGGCTTAAATTGCGCTCAGCAGTAATTTTAGAATCGAGTTGACGTAAAGAGCCGGCAGCGGCGTTGCGCGGGTTGGCGAAAGTTTTTTTACCCTCAGCTTCATAGCGTTGATTGAGGTTGAAAAAGTCTTGTTTACTCATATACACTTCACCGCGAACTTCGAGAATTGCAGGAGCGTTTTCTAAAGTGAGTGGGAGTTGTTTAATGGTTTTGAGGTTTTCGGTGATATCTTCGCCGACGATGCCATCACCACGGGTGGCGCCGGAGATAAATTTGCCGTTTTCATAACGAGCGGAAAAAGATAAACCGTCGATTTTCGGCTCAGCCATAAAAGTTGGTGTTTCTGCTGTGTTAAGAAAGCGTTTGACACTCATAATAAAGTCGTCAACTTCTTCAATCGAAAACACGTCAGCTAAGGAAAGCATCGGAAAACGGTGGGTGATTTTTTTGAAACCGCTTTGCAATGGGGCACCGATTTTTTTAGACGGGCTGTTGGCAAGAATTAACTCGGGGAAGCGTTTTTCAATCTGTTCATTGCGGAGTTTGAGAGAATCATATTCCGCATCGGTCAGATATGGGGCGTCATTTTGATAATAGGCAATATCAGACTTTGCCATTTCTTCGGCAATGTATTTTAATTCGGCAAGAGCTTCTTCTTTAGTTAATTCGTTAATTGGTTTCATAAAGTGTCCTTATTATAATAGTCATCTCTGGAAATATATCCCCTCTTTACCTTTATTTCCAGAAGAATGTGTTTTTTATGGACACTAAAACAGGCAACTCGGAGGAGTTGCCTGTTTTAATTATCTATCTTTTTCTATTTTTTCCTTTATTTTTTGTTGAATTTCTTTATATTTTTCAGGGTACTTCTGTTTAAGTTGAAATTGATATGCACCCCAATGCTGTTCCTCACTAAGCCCCCGTATATTAAGATCTCTACTTTCCAGAGGATCATCAATTTTGAATACTTTCGTTTTTTTGTTTTTTAACATTCTTTGAATGAATTGTTTTTTCTGCCATAAATTTTCTTTTTCCTTTAATGTTAATCCTTCACTTTCTTTGTCTGAAAAAAGAGGTTTCCCTTCATATTCAGGTTTGCATAGTGCTCGAATTTTTTGTAAATGCGATTCTAATAGTATGGTTGCTTCTTTCTGTTCTCGACGACGCTGTTGGTTATACTCATTGCTAAAGTAACTTTTATTAGGCTCAAAATTCGCTTCATGGTGTTGATAATTGAAATCACGATAGTTTCCCTCTTTATCAAACCATGCATCATAAATTGTTTGGTATTTTGTGAAGGGGGTTTTATTAAAAGGGTCAGCACCGTGTT
>CAMHFM010000067.1 GCA_946184595.1 uncultured Azospirillum sp. | reverse complement strand
GTTAAGTATTTTCAGATATAGTCGAGCCATTAATCAAGGAGAATCAGTAATGATGACATATGTTATTTATGGTTTTGTTTTAGGATATATTATTCCTTATATGGCAAGACGTTTTGCTAAATTTTCGCCGGCCTCTCCGTCAGAATCTATATGGCGTTTGATTGTTCCGACCAAAAAAGTTCGTTGTGTAAAATGTTACCAAAATAAAAAGTATAAAGAGTTGTGTTTGGCTTATGTCGGGCGTAGTTTTTTATATGGTTTGTTGTGCGCTTTTTTATTTGTGCAAGGGGTTAAGCATTTTGATAATTTTGCAATTCATGCTGATTTGGCTTTTGTTTGGGCGTTATTGTTACTTGCGGAAATTGATTATAAAACGTATTTGTTGCCGGATGTTGTGACAATTCCTTTGTTGATTGGTGGTTTTATTGTTGCGGCGTTTTTCGGCGGAGCTGCCGAAAGCTCTTTGGCTGCCGCTGTCGGTTATATTCTTCCTGTTTTTGCGGGATTATTAATTGCTTGGAAGCATCCCGATGCTTTTGGTGGAGGAGATGTGAAGTTATTGGCCGCTATCGGAGCTTGGTTGGGGATAGTTCCTGTGATTGGAACAATGTTAATTTCGTGTCTTTTGTTTGGTTTGTTTGCACTTATCCGTCATCGGAGAGAAGGTGCTTTCGGGCCTGCAATTTGTTCCGCTGCAATAATTGTTGCTTTTTACTTTTTCTGATATAAACTAAAGGCAAATCACTTTTATAAGGATGATAAATAATGAAAAAAGCTATTGAAACAGATAAACGTAAAATTAAAAAGTTACTGGAAGGATCCAGTTTTGATTTATTGATTATGTCTTTAATCGTTATTGATGCGATGGCTATCGGCTTGATGGCCTCAGATATCAAAAACATTGCCTTTGATAAAATTTTGTTTGTTTTAGATCGTTTGTGTATGGCTATTTTCGTCATCGAAATGATTATGAAAATTTATGCTTATGGTCTCGATTTCTTCAAAAAAGGATGGAATGTTTTTGACTTTATCGTTGTTTTCATTTCATCCATTCCGTTTGCTAATTATTTCATTATTTTGAGAACATTCCGTTTGTTCCGTTCTTTGAAATATATCAACAGACTGTCTCGTTTGAAGAATATTGTTAATATCTTTATTGCTTTGTTGCCGAGTTTCTTGGCAATGTTAGCGGTATTTGTCGTGTTCTTCTATGTATTCTCGATTATTTCGGTTTATTTGTATGGTGGTGTGTTTGTAGAATTTGCTACGCTATCAAATGCAATGTTCACAATGTTACAAGTCTTTACACTTGATGGTTGGGCTTCAAGTATCGCTCGACCGGTTATGTCTGTTTTCCCGAATGCATGGATATTCTTTGTTTCTTTTGTATTTATTTCATTTTTAACAGTTTTGAGCTTTATCTTAAGCGCATTTGCTGAAATAAATGAAAAAACTGCTACAGGTAAACTGAAGAAAACTAAAAATTAAAAAGAAAAAGCCGCCCTTGAAAGGGACGGCTTTTTTTAGAGTTCGAATGGTGTTAAAGACAGGCACTCGAGAAGTTCGTAGCATTTGTCTTTTTGCTTTAAGAATTCCGGATATAGGAACCATGTTTGCAGTACCAATCGGAAATTGGTGTTACTGATCCCTTCAAATTCTGTTCGGTCATCATTGAATCTGGCTTGTTCGAAAAGATAATCAAGCATCTTCTCTTCTCCCTGCAGCAACTCAGTTGAGGGTGCGCAGAGAGTGTCGTGCGACATTTCTTCGAGCAGAAGCTTTAAGTAACTGATGACGACGGTTTCAGGAACGTTATTTTCCTCAAGATACTTCAATCGAGCTTTTAGATTCATCTTGTTGAGGTTCTTCAGTTCTGAGATGAAGTTTTCCTCAAGATTTTCTGAAATTTTCAGAGATTCTGAATTTTTCAAAAGCTTATTAAACTCGATATGAAGCGGATCTGTTGCATCGTACCTGACACTCAGTATTCCCAAAAATTTTTCACAAATACTCGGATCATACTTAAAACGGTATCCAAGCGCCTCTAATATCTGTTGCTTCATAATAAATAAAATTAAATTAATAATTGTTTTGCTGGAGAGTACTATATGTTATTGTTTGTCTAAAATCAAGTTTTTTGTTTATTGTTTAGTGCCAGTCCTTTGGGGTTGTAATTTTTTTTATTTTTTTTATGTGTTCCTCTTGACTTTGGTCTGATGACATCCTAACTAAACTATCAGCTATAATATTTTAGTTTATAAAAGGAGTTAAACATGAAAATAGTGCCTTTACATGATAAAGTTTTGGTTAAACGCGTTGAAGAAGTCAACAAAACAGCCGGTGGAATTATTATTCCTGATAATGCTAAAGAAAAACCGAGCGAAGGTGTTGTCGAAGCTGTTGGAAACGGGTTTCGGGCGGAAGACGGAAAAATTATTCCGATGAGCGTTAAGGTTGGTGATAAGGTTTTGTTCGGAAAATGGTCAGGTACAGAAGTCAAATTTGACGGAGAACCTCATCTCATTATGAAAGAATCAGATATTCTGGCTATTGTAGAGTAATAAGGAAAAGGAAATAAAACATGTCAGCAAAAGATATTCAATTTGGAACAGATGCACGCTCAAAAATGTTGCGTGGTGTGGAAGTTTTGGCAAAAACAGTTAAAGTAACATTGGGTCCTAAAGGCCGTAATGTTATTTTGGATAAATCTTACGGTGCTCCAAAAATTACAAAAGATGGTGTTTCTGTTGCCAAAGAAGTTGAATTAGAAGATAAATTTGAGAATATGGGCGCTCAACTGGTTAAAGAAGTTGCTCAAAAAACGGCAGATAAAGCCGGTGATGGTACAACTACAGCAACGGTTTTGGCTGAAGCTATTATTAAAGAAGGTTGTAAGGCTGTTGCCGCCGGTATGAATCCGATGGATTTGAAACGCGGTATCGATATGGCTGTTGAGGCTGTTATTAAAGATGTTAAATCTCGCTCTAAAGAAATCAAAACATCTGAGGAAATTGCTCAAGTTGGTACAATTTCAGCCAACGGTGATCGCTCTATCGGTGAATATTTAGCTCGCGCTATGGAAAAAGTCGGCAATGAAGGTGTTATTACCGTTGAAGATGCTAAAGGTTTGGAAACTGAATTAGATGTTGTTGAAGGTATGCAATTTGATAGAGGTTACCTCTCTCCGTACTTCGTTACAAATGCAGAAAAGATGACTTGCGAATTTGAAAATCCGTATATTTTGCTCTATGAACAAAAATTGGCTAACTTACAACCGTTAATTCCGGTTTTGGAAGCTGTCGTTCAGTCCGGTCGTCCGTTGGTTATTGTCGCTGAAGATGTTGAAGGCGAGGCTTTGGCAACTTTGGTTGTTAACCGTTTGCGCGGAGGTTTGAAAGTTTGTGCCGTTAAAGCTCCTGGCTTTGGTGACAGACGTAAAGCTATGCTGCAAGATATTGCTATCTTAACAGGTGGACAGGTTGTTTCTGATGATTTAGGTATGAAGTTAGAGAATATCACTTTGGATATGCTTGGTTCTGCAAAGCGTGTAGAAATGACTAAAGATGATACAACAATTATTGACGGTATCGGCGATAAAGAGTTGATTTCTGCACGTGCTTCTCAAATTCGTAAAGAAATTGAGGAAACCACATCAGATTATGATCGTGAAAAGTTGCAAGAACGTTTAGCAAAACTTTCTGGTGGTGTTGCTGTTATTAAAGTTGGCGGTGCTTCAGAAGTTGAAGTTAAAGAAAAGAAAGATCGTATAGATGATGCTTTGCATGCAACACGTGCGGCAGTTAAAGAAGGTGTTGTTGCCGGTGGTGGTTGTGCATTATTATATGCCGGTCGCGTTCTTGATGATTTGAAACCTGAAAATCAGGATCAAAAAGTCGGTATCGATATTATTCGTAAAGCAACTCAAGCTCCAATTCGTCAGATTGTAGAAAATGCCGGAATGGATGGTGCGGTTGTTGCCGGAAAATTGCTTGAAAGCAAAGATGCTAACTATGGTTTCAATGCTCAAAGTGGTGAATATACCGATATGATTAAAGCCGGTATTATTGATCCGACTGAGGTTGTTCGTACGGCGTTGCAAGATGCGGCTTCTGTCGGGGGATTGTTGATTACAACCGAAGCTATGGTTACGGAATTACCGAAGAAAGAATGTCATTGCGGTGACGGTGCTGCGGCTCCTGCCGGAATGGGCGGTATGTACTAATCATTTGGTGTTGTTCTATAAAAAACCTCCTTGTAAAAAGGAGGTTTTTTTATTGTTTTTTTCTTATGTGCCTGTATTCTCTTTAGAGAAAGGATATTTATGAAAAAGCATTTTTATATATTTAGACACGGACAAACGCAGTGGAATGTTGACGGTAGGGCCCAGGGACAGAGTCCTTATCCTATTCCTTTGACGCAGGAAGGATGTGAGCAGGCTCAAAAGTTAGGAGAAAAGTTATCCGGTAAAGATATTGGCATTATCTATAGTTCGGATTTGTATCGGGCAATGCAGACAGCTGAAATTATTGGTAAAATTATAAGTGTTTCCATTGTTGAGGATAAGCGTTTGCGAGAGGTTAATTATGGGCGCTTAAATGGCTTATATCCTTTGGAAATGGCTGAAGTTTACCCCAATTATCGGCAATGTTATGAAGATTTTTCATGCCCTTTTCCTGATGGAGAAAGCTTAAATCAAGTTGTGGAGCGGTTTAATCGGGCTATAGAAGAAATAGTTCAAAAAAGTCCTTATGAAAAGGTTGGAATTTCAACGCATGGGCATATTATTATGGCATTCCTTTCGTCTTTATTTAGAGGGGAAGATTCTCATATAAATAACGGAGAATATGTTCATTTGATGTATGATTCGGATGAAACAGTAAAAAAATTCACTAAATTACAAAATTAATGCTTGCAATTAATTTTTTTTATGGTATCTAATATCTCGTTGATGCGATGCGGGTATAGCTCAGGGGTAGAGCGCAACCTTGCCAAGGTTGATGTCGTGGGTCCGAATCCCATTGCCCGCTCCAATTTTTTTGAAATAGCGCCATATGGGCGCTTTTTTTTGTGGGCAATGGGATTACATCCCCTTCTAGCTCCAAAGTGTTGCGTTAATCGCAACGCTAAGTCGCTGCGGTCACTCGTTTTCTAAATTCGCTTCGTTGCGCTGTCGCTTCTCGCTCATATAAGAAAACTTCGCCTGTCGTTAAAAATTACTCATTTAAGAGTAATTTTTTTGCCTCCAGCCCGCTCCAATTTTTTTGAAATAGCGCCATATGGGCGCTTTTTTTTGTGGGCAA
>CAMHFM010000066.1 GCA_946184595.1 uncultured Azospirillum sp. | reverse complement strand
TTTTCTCCCAAAACATCTCGATTTTCAATGGCTTGGTATAATTTTGGCCAATTTTGTTTGTTTAAGCCACCTATGACATTGTATTGAATATCTAACAGAACCTCTTTTAATGGATTGGGGAAACTATCAAAATCTGTAAATTCTTTCCGAACATGAGCTAAATCATTTGTCATATGGTTTTGTGCCATATTGTAAGCATCTTGATCTGATAATTGTAAATTTGTCTTATCTTTAAAAAAGTCTGCTGTTTTTCTTGCATATAAATAATTTCCATCAGCATCTCTTTGTTGGCTTAATTTTCTTAAATTATGGTATGCTATTAGTTTTTGAGCATCTGTTGCCGGAACTCCGTTGACTGTAAAATTAACTTTCATGAAATTATCATAGTTATCAATATTTGCACCACCTCCTGTCGTTATATTTCCTTTAGTATCTAAATATGGATAAGGTATTACATCTTCATATTCATTAATATTATTCCACATTCTTTTATATAATTCATCATCTGAAATATAATTCGGATTGTTATTTGTTTCATTGGTCCAAGTTGTATTAAGGAGATTATTATATTCAGAATTATAATCATTATTTAAAGGTATACTATTCCACCCGTTGAATCCTAGAGATTTACTCATTTTTTGTTTTCTCCTATTATAGTTATGAAATTTGGTCAAAAATCATATTACCATAATGGAAGTAGCTGATTCTATAGGGGTAAAGTTCCAATTTGTTCCAAATCGTCCCATTTCGTTCCAAATCGTTTCATAAAAAATTGCCTAACTCTAGGATTATAAGAATTAGGCAGGTATTTTATTTTTTTTATGAATATGATATTTTATTCCATCACTTCCGGTTTTGCACGTTTACGTGCTAAAGAGTCCAGAATACGTTTACGTAGGCGCAAAGTTTTCGGAGTGACTTCTAAGAGTTCATCATCTTGGATATAAGACAAAGCTTGCTCCAATGATAACTTACGTGGCGGAATGAGGTCAATGGCCTCATCTTTACCGGCAGCGCGGATGTTGGTTAATTGCTTAGATTTGCAGCAGTTAACTTCCAAATCATTGGATTTGGTGTGCTCACCGATAATCATACCCGTATAAACAGGAACGTTGGCATCAATAAACATCGGTCCGCGGTCTTGCAGTTTCCACAAAGAATAAGCGATGGCAGTGCCGTTTTCAGCGGAAATTAAAACACCGTTGCGACGGCCGATCATATCGCCTTTATAAGGTTCATAGTCCTTAAAAATACGATTCATTACACCGGTACCGCGTGTGTCTGTTAAAAATTCGGAGTGATAACCGATTAAACCACGAGAAGGTGCGTTGAAAATTAAACGGACTTTGTTGCCGAGTTGTGATGGAATCATCTCAACCAATTCAGCGCGTTTTTGACCGAGTTTTTCAACGACGGTTCCTGAAAATTCTTCATCAACGTCAATAACAACCTCTTCAACCGGCTCTAACAAATTGCCGTTTTCATCTTTTTTCATTAAAACTTTCGGGCGAGAAATAGATAATTCAAAACCCTCACGGCGCATGGTTTCAATCAAGACACCGAGTTGGAGTTCACCTCGTCCGGCAACTTCAAAAGTATCAGTTTGATCGGTACGAGAAATTTTGAGGGCGATATTGCCTTCTGCTTCCTTGCACAATCTGTCCCAAATCATACGAGAGGTAACTTTATCACCTTCACGTCCGGCTAAAGGAGAATCGTTGATTGAGAAGGTCATTGCCAATGTCGGAGGATCAATTGGTTGAGCTTTAATAGCCTGCTCTACACTAAAATCGCATAAGGTATCGGCCACAGTTCCTTTAACAACACCGGCAACAGCAACAATATCTCCGGCATGAGCAACTTCTAAAGCAACACGGTCCAACCCTTTATAAGCTAAAATTTTGCTGATACGGACACGCTCTAATTCCTCGTTATTGCCGTTTAAAACTTTGACGGTATCATTAACGTGTAATGTGCCGGATTGGATTTTTCCGGTTAATAGGCGGCCAATAAATTTGTTAGCTTCCAATGTTGTTGCTAACATTCTGAATGGGGCATCAGGTTCACAATTCGGTTCCGGAACATAAGAAAGAATTAACTCAAATAATGGGGTTAAGTCTTTTTTCTCATCTGTCATTTCTTTGACAGCCCAGCCATTACGTCCTGAAGCATATAAAACAGGGAAATCTAATTGTTCATCATTGGCATTTAAGCTGACAAACAAATCAAAAATCTCGTCTAAGACCTCATCAACGCGGGCATCCGGTTTGTCGGCTTTGTTAATGACTACAATCGGTTTTAAACCGATTTTGAGCGCTTTCCCTAAGACGAATTTGGTTTGAGGCATCGGACCTTCAGATGCATCAACCAGTAAGACGACACCATCGACCATAGATAAAATACGTTCAACCTCACCGCCAAAGTCAGCGTGTCCGGGAGTATCGACGATATTAATATGTGTGCCGTGCCAATCAACGGATGTGCATTTTGAGAGAATCGTAATTCCTCTCTCTCTTTCCAAATCGTTACTATCCATCACACATTCGGCAACTTTTTGATTATCTCTGAATGTGCCGCTTTGTCTTAATAGTCCGTCAACAAGTGTAGTTTTACCGTGGTCGACGTGAGCTATAATTGCAATATTCCTCATCTGCATTTTCAATTTCTTTCCCAAATGGTTGTCATACTTGTGACTTTTTTCCTAATGTAGCTAGTTGTACATGTCGTCAAAAAGTCACGGCGTAGCACAGCCATTTATCAAAGAAATTGACCGTGCCAAAGATGACGTAAGGTAATCTTTCTTATTTCAAAATTCGCCTTACAATAGCAACTTAATTTTAAATATCAAGCATTTATCGCATAAAAAGCGCAAAAAAAACTCCACTTGAATTTCAGTGGAGTTAAAATTTTTCAATTTTTTATTTTAATTAGTCATTTGCACCAGGGCAAACTTTTGCTTGTTCAGCATTGAATTTTACAGTTGCTTCATCAGCTTCATCATCAGAAGAGATAGCGCTGACTGGGCATTCAGAAATGCAAACGCCGCAAGCGATACATGTATCAGGATCAACAACCAATTGAGATTCAGCTTCATGAAAAGCGTCAACTGGGCATACGCTAGCGCAAGTTTTGCATTTAATGCAGGAATCATTTACAACAGAAACCATTATATTTACTCCTAAAAATTTTTATAGACAACACCGCTAATCTAACGAGATTTCAAATAAAATCAAGTAAATTTTTTTAAGGTGCTCTTGCGGAGTGATTTTTTTGTTCTTACATAAGAAGAAAAAGGATATTTTAGGAGGCTTTTATGAGTAGAAAAATTAGTTTTAAGGCGGAAGTCGGAAAATTATTGGATATTGTGATTAATTCAATTTATTCGGAACGGCAGATATTTTTACGGGAATTAATTTCAAATGCCAGCGATGCGTGCGATAAATTGCATTATGTTCGTTTGATGAATCCTGAACTTTCTAAATCATCCGGTGAAATGAAGATTAAAATTATTCCGAATATTGAAGAAAAGACGTTGACTATTGAAGATAACGGTATTGGTATGAATAAAGATGATTTGATTAATCATCTTGGGACAATTGCTAAATCCGGTACGGCTGAATTTGTTAAAAATATGAAAGATAATGGTTCGGCAACGGATTTAATCGGGCAATTCGGTGTCGGTTTTTATTCTGCCTTTATGGTTGCCGAGAAAGTAGAGGTTGTTACCAAAAAAGCTGGTGAAGAGCAGGCTTATAAATGGACATCAAATGGTGTCGGCGGTTTTGAAATTGAAGAAACCGAACGCGAAAGTAACGGTACCTCAATCAAATTGTTCCTTAAAGAAGATGCTAAAGAATTTTTAGACGGTATTTATTTGCGCCAAATTATTCGTTTGTACTCAGATCATATTGATTATCCGATTGTTTTGGATTTGGGCAAAGCCGGAGAAGAAACAGTTAATACAGGTTCCGCTCTTTGGGCTAAAAATAAGGCGGAAATTACTGAAGATCAGTATAAAGAGTTTTATCATCATATTTCTAAAAATTTTGATGATCCGTGGCTTAAATTGCATTTTAAGGCTGAAGGAAATATCGAATATACAGGTTTGTTGTTTGTGCCAAGCGAGCAACCTTATGATTTATTCCAGCCGGATAAAAAACAAGGGTTGAAGTTGTATGTCAACAAAGTGTTTATTTCTGACAAAGTAGAAGAACTGTTGCCGACCTATTTGCGTTTTGTAAAAGGTGTAATTGATTCGGCTGATTTGTCACTGAATATTTCTCGTGAAATGCTGCAACAGAGTCCGTTGATTGCAAAAATTAAGCAAGGGACCGTTTCTCGTTTGCTTAAAGAATTGAAAAAACGGAGTGAAAATGCCGAGGATTATAAAAAATTCTGGGAGGCGTTCGGAGCTGCATTTAAAGAAGGTATTTATGAGGATTTGACGAATCGCGAAGAAGTTGCTGAATTATCTCGTTTTGTTTCAACGGCAGATGCTGAGAAATTGACGTCGTTAGATGATTATATTTCTCGCATGTCGGCAGAACAGAAGGCAATCTATTATATTACCGGTGATGATGTTAAAACCTTGATGAATAATCCGCAATTGGAAGCTTTTAAGGCTAAAAATATTGAAGTCTTATTGTTGACTGATCCGATTGATGAGTTTTGGCCGCAAGTCCTTACAAACTATAAAGGAAAAGCCATTAAACATATCTCTCAAGCTGATGAAGATTTGAAGGTTGAGCGGACAGAACCTAAAGCAGAAGAAGGTTCATTGGATAAATTGATCAAGTTTATGGCAGAAACACTTAAAGAAGAAGTCGGTAAAGTTGAGAGTACCGATAAATTAACAAAGAGTCCGGTCAGCTTAACGGTAGAAAACGGCCAGATGAGTATTCATCTCGAGCGGCTCATGCGTAATCATCAACAGCAGACAGCTTTTGCCAGCACGCGAATCTTAGAAATTAACCCATATCATCCGCTGATTATTAAATTGAGCGAGATGATTCATGATGACGGACAAAAATCTAAGATTGAAGAAATCTCAAAATTGTTGCTGGATCAGGCTAAAATTGCAGAAGGTGAAACCGTTACAAATCCGGCATTCTATACTGAAAAAATGGGAGAATATATCCTTAAAGCTATTTAAAAATGTCACAATTCTGTAACACAAAAATCAAGATGCATTCTTGATGTGTTTGCCTAAATGTGGTATATTTTAAACATAAAGTAATTATATTAGATAACTAAAAAACAAATTATTATGAAAAAAGTCTTAAATTTACTGAGTGAGTGGTTTAGCCAGGAGTGTTTTACAAAGGAATCAGATATTCTACCAGGTAAGACACGGT
>CAMHFM010000065.1 GCA_946184595.1 uncultured Azospirillum sp. | reverse complement strand
AATGAGCGCGACAAAATCTAAAAAATAGTTTATAAAAATTGGTATAATCGGGGACGATGTATGAAATCGTCCCCGTTTTTAATTTTAAGTCAACTCCAAAAACATAAGGAAATAAAATGATTAGAACGGCGGAAGCGGTATCGCTCGGTCATCCGGATAAGACGGCTGACTACATTTCGAGTTATATTTTAGATCGGTTGCTTGAACAAGATGAAACTGTCAGGTACGCGGTCGAAGTAATGATTAAAGACAATACGGTTGTTCTCGGTGGAGAAGTCAAAGGCAATGTTAGTCTAGCAAAGATAAAAGATTATGTCATCAAGGCTTTGGCAGAAATCGGTTATGATGAACTCTATGCTAAGCGGTGGCATGAAAATGCAATTCAACCGAACAAAATCAAGGTTATCAATCTCATTGGTCAGCAGTCTGCAGATATATCTCAGGGTGTTGAGCAGAATGGTTGGGGAGACCAAGGTGTGTTTGTCGGTTATGCTTGCAAAGAAGAAGGTCATATTAGTCACGAACAATATTTGGCTAATAAACTCTGTAAAGCCTTGTATAACTATGCTTTGCAAAATATTTTTTTAGGAATTGATATTAAAACGCAAATTACACTTAATGAACTTGGCGGCGTTGATACAGCTATTGTTGCGATTCCTATGATTAAAGAAATAGATCTGACAACTTTTATCATTTTAGCATTAGGGGAAGAACCGGAAAACATTATCGTCAACGGCACGGGAACATATAAAACGCACTCATCCATTGCCGACTGCGGTGTGACCGGACGGAAGCTTGCCTGCGACTTCTACTCGTCATCATCTCCAATCGGTGGCGGCAGTCTGTGGACTAAGGATGCGAGTAAAGCCGATTTAACGCTGAATATTTATGCTCGCAAGCTTGCTTTGGATTACTTAAAAGATAATGACGAGTGTTTTGTTTACCTATCAAGTTGCATCGGACGTTCAGAGTTGCCGAGCGCAGTTGTGAAAACAGTAAAACGTGGTGTTTCACAGCTGACAAAACTTTCAATTACAGATAAACCATCTGAAATCATTGCTAAACTTGGGCTGAACCGGCCGGTGTTTGCAAAACTTTGTTCAAACATGAAGTTGGATATTTTCAAAATTTAATTGATTTTTTAGGAATTTACTCTATATCATTAAAACTAATTATGGGAGAATGCCTATGTGTAATGTATTTGCAGTTGCTAAAAAATTATGTGAAGCACGAGAATGGAATGTTTCAAATCTAGAGCTACAGAAGATGCTTTATATTGCGCAAGTTTTGCATTTGGGAATTTTCAGTCATCATCTATTTCGAGGAACATTTGAAGCTTGGGACTATGGTCCAGTCGTTCCCGATGTGTATCATAGATTTAAAATTTTTGGCAATAAACCGATACAGAAGTGGTCTTTTCCTGAAATTAACGAAGAATGTTCGAAAGAGGAAATAGATTTTATAACTGAAGTTTCTAAGTTATTATCTGAATTAAAGCCATTTCAACTTGTCAATTTAACCCATAGAAAAGGAAGTGCATGGGAGTCTGTCTATGTTCCTGGAGCAAAGAATACGTATATTTCCGAAGATTCTATGAAACAAGAATATTTGAATGTATGGAAAAAGCAATAGGTATAGGCTATGGGCAGTTCAGCAAGAAATAAATCTAAAGTATATCACTTAGCTTTGCTAGAAGATTTACCTAGTCTTATTAAAGATAATGTACAAAAATCTGATGTTGATAAATATCAAGAAACAACCGCTAAACAAATTGAAATACTACAAGGAAAGTTAGCTAAAGAACATGACAGTAAAAATGAAATTATTTTTTGGTATATTTTTACAGTTCTATTTTTATTGGATTGTTTAGCTTTTGAGCATATTAACACATTTATTGGTGTTTTCGGTTTACTTCTAATGGAAGTTGTTGCTTTAGTGTGCGCCGCGAATAAATTGGGTCAAGAACATGCTCTTCAGCTTTTAATTTGGGTTAAAAATATAATAGAAAAAGTTGCATCTAAAAATAATAAAGAAAGCAACAAGGAGAATTCAGCTAATTAATTATCAGAGGGTCCTTCCCCGACTATTTTCGTATGCGGGGGCTCAAGCCGCGGCATTTTTCTAGTTAAACAAGTTTTTTTTGGTTGGTCACCCATCTTCTGAAAGTGTTGCTCACTAAGGCTTTCTGGGTGATGTCGTTTTTCTTGGTTGGTCATTGGTCACTTTGGGTTGGTCACTTGGTTGGTCACACTTATTTTTCAAAGGATTATATCATGGAGTTTCATGCTAAATTTCCGGTAGCGGATTTAATTCCGTATGCCCGTAATTCACGCACTCATAATGAAGAGCAAGTCTCGCAGATTATGGCGAGTATTAAGGAATTTGGATTTACCAATCCGATTTTAATCGGAAGCGATAATGTTATTATTGCCGGTCATGGCAGACTTCTTGCCGCACAACGTCTCGGTTTAACTGAAGTACCTGTCATTTGTTTACCGGACTTAACCGAAATACAACGTAAGGCTTTAGTCATTGCTGATAACAAAATTGCGCTGAATGCCGGATGGAATGAAGAAATGCTTGCTCTTGAAATGGCAGAGCTATCGGAGGCTGATTTCGATTTGGATTTGCTCGGCTTTAATCCGGATGAACTGGCAGAAATTCAGCATTTCGGCGAAGAAGCACCCGGCGGTGATACTGATGAGGATGAAGTGCCTGTTGCACCGGTCGAACCGGTAACCAGGTACGGTGATGTATGGATTTTGGGTAAGCATAAACTTCTTTGCGGTGATACGACGATGTTCGATGACGTAAAGAAGTTAATGGGCAATGAGGTTGCTGACATGGTCTTTACCGATCCACCTTATAACGTGAACTATGGTTCAACCATGAAAGACAGTATTCGTTATCATGCCGGTAGCCTCGGCGGACGTAAAATTATGAACGATAATCTCGGAGAAGGCTTTGCTCAGTTTTTGACGGATAGTCTCTCTAATTTAATGATGTTCAATAATGGTGCGGCATATGTCTGTATGAGTTCATCAGAGTTACATACGTTGTACTCATCATTTATTGCGGCCGGAGGTAAGTGGTCGACATTTATCATCTGGGCGAAAAACACCTTCACGCTTGGCCGTGCGGATTATCAGCGACAGTATGAGCCGATTTTATATGGTTGGGGTGCAGATAAAAAGCACTATTGGTGCGGTGATCGTGATCAGGCAGATGTTTGGGAATATAACAAGCCGGTTAAAAACGATTTGCACCCGACCATGAAACCGGTCGAATTGGTTGAACGTGCCATTAACAACAGTTCTAAACTTGGGGACATTGTTTTAGACGGTTTTGGAGGCTCCGGATCGACCTTAATTGCGGCCGAAAAGACCGGTCGAGTCGCCAGATTAATTGAGCTTGATCCTAAGTTTTGCGACGTAATTGTTAAGCGTTGGGAGGACTATACAGGTAAAAAGGCAGAACTCCTGGAAAAATACCGAAGAAAATGGCAAAAATAATGCAAAAACAAGCACTTATGATGTCGAATTAACTGGACTTTCAATGCAATAAGAGCGTTCATTGAGTTGTAAGGAACCACAGCGAAAGGATACAAAAATGCAAACAGTTAAAACTTACATGGTCCGCAAGCCAAGCGACCTCGACGAGGTCAAGAGCACAACCAGAGCCAACAGTGATAAGCTGGAAACTGTGGCGGTGGTTGAAACCATTAACCTGACACCGCTCGAGCATAAAGTTTTATGCCGCAACCCACTTAACGATTACGACTTCTTAAAAGGCAAAGGTGGATACTGCGAAGAGCATGGTTATCGCCAAGTAATCGAGATCAAAGCTGAAGGTCAACCGACATTATACGCTGATCCATCAGGCTCAAGCTACTGCCGCTACTTAGGGTTAGAGATTAAATAAGGAGGATGCCATGGAGATTTTACCGACACAAAATAAAGACTGGGGATTTTGGGGCGGCGCAAGCAACCAAATCGAGCATAAAAAAGAAATTCAACTCTTTTGGGATAAAGCTGCCGAGATAATCCAATCCAAAGGGTTAACCCCTCAACAAACGTTGACCCTGATGGACAGTCGCTGGGGTCGCCACATTACAGACGAATTTGCCGAGGAACTCAGCACTAACCTGGAGACTTTCGCGCAAACCTTTAAGAGACAGATGGGTACGATCAGGCTAGTGAAAGAGTTCCGGTATTATGTAGATCCGAAAGCCTTTCCGGACGTAAAGCCTCGGGCCTACGAAAATTTTGCTAAGGATTTAACCAAACTCTGCAAAACCTACGGGGTGACAATTAAGTGCATCGGCGGTGTGGTTCTGCACTCGCAGGATGAAATGAAAAAGCTCTTAGGTTACTCCTCGGATTTAGATAGCGGTGACATATTGCCGATATGGAAGGAATAAACATGTATAAAAAAGTACCTGAAGATTTACAAGTGAAAATCAAATCAGCCGTCGAGATTATTAACGGTCATAATTGCGCAGTTGATACTATGCTTGTGGCTGTAAACAATGAATACTATGGATATCAACCTTATCCGCAACCGGAAAAAAAGCATGCTAATGAGGTTCCGGACGAGCGGTTAAAAGAACTCGGCCAAGCATTTGAAGAAGCGGAAGCCGCACTTGCAAAAGATAACGTCGAGCTCCTTGTTTGTTTTATATCCTTGAACGAAGGGAGTGCGACAATTTTTGTCGCACAAGAGGCTGTAAATCGCCGCCTGGAAATCTTTAAGGAACTAAAGAAAATGGAGGAACATCATGCCAAAATATCCTGATATCACGGTTGAACTCGTCGGCCAAAACGGTAACGCATTTAATATATTGGGTATATGTTTACGGGCTATGCGTCAAGCCGGACTATCCCAAGAAGAACGAGATGCTTTTCAAAAGGAAGCAACAAGTGGTGATTATAACCACCTACTGATAACCTGTATTGAATGGTTTGATGTGCTCTAATGAATAACGGTGGCAGTAAAGCTCAATCATCATGCTAAAAGTTCCTAACTGGTTAAACTTTCAGCCAAATAATACAATTCATTATATGGTAGTATATTTTTTGCAAAATAAAATTTATATTGCATTTCAAAAGGTATTTTCATAAAGTAAGGTTGTATATTGATTTCTGCATAGGAGAAAATAATGGCGGAAGAGTTTGAAGAGATCAGTTTTGAAGATACAGAAAATAATGATGGGGTAGAAATTGTTCTATCAAGCAAAATTGTTACAGATGCTGCTGATCCAGATTTTTTTAGTTTGGTAAGACGAATAAATAAACATTCTCTCGATTTGCAACCTGATTTTCAAAGAGGATATGTATGGGATAATACTAAAGCAAGCCGTTTGATAGAATCTATTTTGCTCGGTATTCCTTTACC
>CAMHFM010000064.1 GCA_946184595.1 uncultured Azospirillum sp. | reverse complement strand
TCAGCTAATTTTTGTGCTGTACGAATATTTAATTTCTTACCAGCTTCCCAAACTGTTTTACCAGACTTGGCATCAACCAAATCAAAATCAAATTTGGCACCCTTAACACGAGCTGGTACAAATTTAACTTTCCAGTTTTTCTTATCAGATGAATAAGACTCTGTTTCATAGAAGTAAGCTAAGATTTCTTCTTTATCCATACCTTTAATTTCAGCAGGATCAATTGTCTTACCTTGTTTAGCCAGAGCTTTAATTTTATCTTCGGTTTCTTTAGAATATAAAGAATATAAAATAGAAGTTACCGGTAATTTACGACGACGGTCGATACGAGCATAAACCAAATCTTTCGCATCAAACTCAAAATCGAGCCAAGAACCGCGATAAGGAATAACGCGGGCGGCAAACAAATATTTACCGGAAGAAACCGTTTTACCTTTATCATGATCAAAAAATACGCCCGGAGAACGGTGCATTTGAGAAACAACAACACGCTCGGTACCGTTAAAAATAAAAGTACCTTTTTCTGTCATCAAAGGTAAATCACCCATATAAACATCTTGCTCTTTAATATCATGGATTGATTTAGCCCCTGTCGTTTCATCAACATCCCAAACAACCAAACGTAAAGTAGCTTTAACAGGTGCAGCATATGTCATATCACGCTTAACGCATTCATCCACATCATACTTTGGTTCTTCTAATTCGTATTTAACGAATTCTAATTCACCGTTACCTGAAAAATCTCTGATTGGAAAAATAGATTTGAAAACATTCTCCAAACCGAATTCGCAATTTTTATTTTCAATAAAATCTGCATAAGAACCGGTCTGGACTTCAATCAAACTCGGCATATCTGACACAGCATCGATTCTGCCGAAAGTTCTTCTTACACGCCGTTTACCCGTATAAGATTCTTTCATTTGACTTTATCCTTTTTGTTAAATTCTGTGACCATCCTGTCAGAATCAGATTCTGCACCCCGTCAACAGAAGGTTAAAATATATGTTATTGTATTGTGAAAAAATCATCAAACCATAGGGAATCAAAGCTTCGCGCACTACTTGGCAGCCCACCCCTCTTGATGAGAAAACGTAAAATAATTGCATGCAATTGCCGCCTTTGGCGGTAAAATTCGGCGCATAATAGACTCTTATTTTCGATTCTGGCAAGCAAAAAATGCATAAAATTTTCACTTTTTTTTACATAAAAAAATAAGCTGCTAAAATTTAATTTGTTGACAAAATTTGAGAAAAAAGATATAGTACTGTTATAAACCAATTCTTAAAAAATTATGATGAACTTACTATTAACCTTGCTCACATTAGCAGGTGGAATATTCATCGGCTCAGCTGGTGTATTCCTTTCAAGAAAAAAGATGTCCAACATCCAAAACGTATTTGCATGGTTCGGTCTTCTGATTCTTCTTTTCGCTGTTGGAACGATTGGTATTTTGTGTGAAGAAAAAGTCAACACCTCACACATATTCCCATTCATTTCAGAGATCACAACAGCAGCCATTATTATCTACGGTATATTTTTGGGAATAGTTATTTCCTTAAGCTCCGAGGTAAAACAGGCATTCAAAGAAAAGAATGAAAACTTGACCCTTGCCGGGGCCGCAGGATTCACAGTTCTCCCATTGGCTTTATGGATTGTTCTAAGTATTGGAACCCCATATAGTTACTGGAGCTGCTTAGCCGGTGCGATCTTCCTGGGATTTACCATAGCCTCCGTGTTATGGATTATCTTCAGCTTTGCGACCTATTTATTTAACACTCAAAAAAATCCCTGTTAAACAGGGATTTTTTTTGTAACACAAGCGATTAAAATGCTTGTTTCAACAGTTCTTCCATTTCTTTTAAGCGATAATGGCTTTTAATCTTAGGATTTTCCGGATATTTATCCTCCAAATCCAGCACAAAAATATTAGCTTGTTGTGCCGCAAAATTGCGACCGGTACCGATACTTTCTTGCTGTTGCATTAAAAATTCTCTCATCTGATAAACAGATTGCACCGCATTTTTAAGCATAGCATCACGTCCTGATGCCGCATAATTGAAAACAACACCGATAGCAATACCCAAAAGCATTAAAATAATAGCTATCGAATTCAAATAAATTTTTAATAAGAAAACAGCTAATAAAAACAGTCCTGCTGCCAAAATTCCAAAAACAACCTTTTTCCATAATTGTTTCTTTGCAAAAGCCAAAAGAATTATAGATCCGAACAAGACAATATCAGCCATAACTAAAATACCAAACATCAAAGATTGAGGATTCCATAGGCATAATGCGATTTCTAAAACAATCAACATCAAAATATTAAACAGAATATACATTCCGCCCAAACGAATACCCAACGAACTCACTTGTTTTTTAGCTTCTCGTGCAATTAATGCACGCAATTTATTGATTTTCTCTCCACGACCGATTTTACAAACACCATCTTTTTTAGAGAATAAAATATTCAATACTTTGCTTTCAAATCTTGAAAGATGACGAGCGTGTGCACTTTTTCGAACTAAAATAATATCTTTGTCATGGCTCTCGATATCTATAATATTTTTACGGAATAAATCCAGCAAAGCACCACCTAATGATTTTTGATCGGTACCACCCCGCCATAAAGAACGAATCAATATTGCCGAAGGCAAAGTAATATTGCGAAACTTCAAATGTTTGCGAATATATCGCCAAGACAACAAACAAGAAATAGCAACAACTAAAACATATACAAGGCACAAAGCAACATCACCATAATCTTCAAGCAACTCAACCAATTTTTGTGTCTGAGTTACCGACTGAAAATCAATTTTAGGCAACGTCATAAAAAGATGCAAACTTTCACCTTCTCTTAATGGAACTAAATTCATAAAGCCAATGGTATTATCAATACCTTTCATAATAATGGCATTATTATCCACCATATGTGCACTGGTTCCGGTTAAAGCAAATTGTTTAACTGCAGGTTCCCGTCCGGGAAGTTTAATAGCAGCAATAGCTCTAGCCGTCAGCAAATTAAACTGACTACCCGTAACATCCCAATAGAATTCATAAAAATCATCCAAATCCATTAAATATTTATCGACTAAATATCTAAACTCAAAGACATAAACACCCGGAGATAATTTAAATTGGTGCATCGGGCGAATGGCATACAGATCATTTTGTTCAATTAATTCATAAGGAAAAGCTTCTCCGTTTACTAACACGCTATCAAGCATCAAGCGAACTCTGTTTTGTCCGGATACTGATTTTTTATTAAAAAATCTGATAAGACCTTCTTTAACTTTTTCGCCATTAGCAACAACAACAATGTTTTCCGAAACCTTCAATATGCGGTTGGGCAAAACATCTATTTGTGTTGAATATAAAGGAATATGCTCATAAGCGGCTGCTCTTAAATTCATTCCATCAGGAAGTTTAATATTAATTTGAGGAACTTGATCTAAAAGTGAATCACTGCTATTTTCATCTTCTGTTTTAGGCTCATAATATTCAACATTTCTTAGACCGCTGGTATTAACCCCACCATTACCGCTAATACGAGCCATCGCATTATCATAAATTTTTTCCCACAATGTTTTCTTTTCTTCCGGATCCTCATAATCGACCTTACTGAAAGAAGATATTTTATCCAATCTCTCTCCTTCCGGTAAAACAGTGATGTCCAAAAATTTCAAGCGTCCTCTTAAAAAATCGACCATTTCCTGATCATTTTTGGGCTGAATTTCTTCTGGTCCTTGCGATTTTTCCAAAACTTCTCTATTTCTTACTGAAGTACTTGCACGAGCCTCTTCCATTGAGCTGAACTCCTTTGTGGCAGCCAAACTGGAAGATACAAAAATCAAACTGAAACAAATTGAAAGAAAAAATTTTTTCATAACTTTGAAACCTTTGTTCACAAATAAAAGATAATTTGTATTATAAAGACAGATAAAGTTTAGGAGATTATTAAAAATGACAGACAACAAAATTGCCGCAATCATTCTCGGTGCAGGTAAAGGAACACGTATGAAATCCGATTTACCGAAAGTTATGATGCCGGTCTGCGGTAAACCGATGATACGCCATATTTTAGATACGTTAGAATCAGCCAATGTTAATAAAATTGTTACAGTAATAGCTCCCGACGGTGATCTTGTCAAAAAAGAAGTTTCACCTTATGAGACTTGCGTTCAGGTAAAGCAACAAGGAACCGGCGATGCTGTTAAAAGTGCTAAAACTTGTTTAAAAGGTTTTGATGGCGATATTCTTGTTATTTTTGGTGATCAACCACTCTATACCAAAGAAACAATCCAAAAACTCATCAATAAACGTCGTGAAGGTTATAGCATTGTTTGTTTAGGATTCACACCTGATGATCCGGCACGTTACGGACGTTTGATTATGGAAAACGGCGAATTAAAGCGGATTGTAGAATATAAAGATGCAAACGAACAAGAAAGAGCTATTAAATTCTGCAATTCAGGCATGATGTGTTTTGACGGAACAAAAATGTTTGATATTTTGGATGAAATTACCAATGAAAACGCCGCTCAAGAATATTATCTTACTGATGCTATTGCCATTGCATTGAGTAAAGGATACAAATGCAGTGCAGTTGAATGTCCTGTCAATGAAGCCGCCGCAGCCAATACTCAAGAAGAACTGGCTTATCTTGAAAAATTACTCACAGAACGCAGGAAAAATAAATAATGAAACTGAATTGGTTTAATGTTTTAATTGGATTAATCATCATTATCAGCATGGGAATTACCCTAATCATTACGTTTGCCCCGAGAGAAGATAAATTCAAGCGTGGTTTTATTCGTTGTACAAATGAATTAGCTGAAAAAGTCAATGCTTGTAACGGGAAATTCTGGTGTGCAGGGAAAGCGGTTCTCGCTAACACCAAATGTGACAGCAAAGTCATCATTGAAGGCGTAAAACTCTGGATAGACGGCAAACAACCGGCACCGTGGAGTAATTATTATTTCAAACCGGATTTAAGTCATTTACAAAATATCCTTAATGAAAATGCTGAACTTTTCTATGAAGAAAACCCTGATTATATAAAAGATTTTGAAGCTTTGAAAAAAGACTATGAAAACTTGGAGGAAAAAACAAAACATGACAAAGAAAAGCAATAAAGAATATCCCTCTTGGGACTTGTCAGATATGTACAAAGGGATTGATGACCCAAAAATTAAAAAAGATCTAGAAACAGTTCGCAAAGGAAATCTGAACTTTGCTAAAAAATATAAAGGAAAAATAGCAAAGCTATCTGCCAAAGATTTTGCGTCCATGTTAAAAGAAAAAGAAAAACTTTCGACCATTGGCGGTGTTATCGGTGAATTTGCTTATTTAAATATGGTCACCCAAATGCAAAATAAAGAAGCGACAGGGTTTTACCAAGATATGAGCGAAAAAC
>CAMHFM010000063.1 GCA_946184595.1 uncultured Azospirillum sp. | reverse complement strand
CCATAACAGAATGTGCAAGAGTCCTGATTAGCGTTCATCCATTCGACACATTCCTCCTATTGAATAGTATATGTTAATACAAGAGGAAATACTCTCTTCCGGAAAGCATCCTATCCACGTATGCATCGTATTTCCGCTATGATGGATGCAGGAGGACATTATGAACACATACGAACTTATTACCACCCGCCGCAGCACCAGGCGTTTCAAAGATACAGCAGTCCCGGAAGAAGATCTGAATGAGATCATTGAAGCAGGACGCTTTGCGCCATCCGGCGGAAATAACCAGTCCACCCACTTTTTCGTTATTACCGACAAAGCGGTATTAGATAAACTGGCAGATATGGTTAAACCGCAAAAAGTTACCCCTGCTCAACTCGAAATCGTTGATATTGCCGGCCTGGTTAAAGGGGCATCTAAAGGCGAAGGCTTGGGCAACCAATTTTTAGCCAACATTCGTGAAACCGATGCCATTATCCATGTATTACGTTGCTTTGAAGATGAGAATATCACTCACGTTGAAGGCTCTGTTGACCCGATCAGAGATGCCGAAATTGTTGAGACGGAACTGATGATTGCCGACTTGGAATCTTTAGAGAAACGGTACGACCAAGCCAAGAAAAAAGCAACTTCCGCATCAGACAAGGATTCGCAATTTAAAGTCCGTGTTATGGAACCGATTGTGATGGCTTTGCGCGAAGGCAAACCGGCTCGTACTGCTGCGCCTGACGAAAAAGATAAAGAAGCCTGCAAAGAATACAAAATGCTGCAACTTCTCACCTCCAAACCTGTTTTGTATGTTTGCAATGTTGATGAGGCTTCTGCCGCAACCGGCAATAAATTTTCTGAAGCGGTCTTTCAAAAAGCAAAGGCAGAAAATGCCGGCGCCGTCATTATTTCTGCCGCCATTGAGTCAGAAATTGCACAAATAGAAAACGAAGAAGAAAAGAAAGAATTTTTGGAATCTTTAGGCTTAGAAGAATCAGGGCTTTCAAAAATCATCAAAGCCGGTTATAAACTGCTCGGCTTAGAAACCTATTTTACCGCCGGACCGAAAGAAGTGCGCGCATGGACATTTATTAAAGGTTCAAAAGCACCTGTTTGCGCCGGAATTATTCACTCTGATTTTGAACGCGGCTTTATCCGTGCTGAGACAATTTCTTATGATGACTTTGTTAAATATGGAAGTGAACAAGCTTGTAAAGACGCCGGTAAAATGCGCTCGGAAGGAAAAGAATATATTGTCCAAGATGGCGATATGCTAAATTTCTTATTTAATGTCTAATAAAAAAGCCTCTGTTTAAGAGGCTTTTTTATTATCTAACGCAATTTGGTTGGAGAAAGCTGCGATACCTTTCTTCAAAAGCACCGGAATATCTTTTACAATCAAATCAATATGATTTTGCAATAATTCGGCATCCGTTTTAGAAAAACGAGAAAGCACATGATTGACAACCTCCTCACCGCTTCCCTGAGGATGACCGACGCCAAGGCGAATACGATTATAATTTTGCCCGATATGTGAATCAATAGATTTTAACCCATTATGACCACCGGCACCTCCACCGAGTTTGGCTTTTATCTGAGAGGGCTGCAAATCAATATCATCATGGATAACAATTATATTTTCAGGTAAAATCTTATAAAAAGCAGCAGCTTTCAAAACAGAATTACCGGAAAGATTCATATAACTCTGAGGCTTTAAAAGAAAACACTTTTCACCATCGATTGTTCCCTCGGCAATCAATCCGTCAAACTTAGATTTAAAAACAGAAAAACCATAAGCCTCAGCCAAAGCATCTGCCGCCATAAATCCGACATTATGCCGAGTCCCTTGATATTCCGCTCCGGGATTTCCTAAACCGACAATCAGAAACATACCTATTCCTCTATAAAAAAAGAGGCTACCGCCCCTCATATATTCAATATATAATAAATACGATAAAGGGGTTTGCTACGACATTATTTTTGAGCGCAGTGTACAAATTAGTACATAAGCGAAAAAAGAATAAGTATGAAACCCCTTTTGCGTATTTATTTAATTTTACTTACGTAAGAAGTCCAAGTGCAAAGGGGCATCACTAACTGGATGGAACTGTACATCTTGGCAAACAACTTTATATTTTTTGCCGTCAACGTTGATTTCAATATCAGCGTCATAAAAACCGACCATATCCAAAGCTTTTTCAACTTGAACAGGATCTAAACTGATCATAACCGGTTCTTTTTTTCCACCATAAATAACGGCAGGGATACGGCCCTCACGACGACATGCACGTGCTGCCCCCTTACCTGCTTTTTCACGCAATTTTGCATCAAATGTTAAATCTGCCATTTTTTTATCCTTAAAAAAATTGATTATTACTCCTTAACAAACCTCCAGGGGTGCCTGTTAAGTATGCAAAGTTATACAACGATTTATTTTTTTTGCAAGCCCTTTTTTTAGCAAAAGAAAAACCTCTCCGAAGAGAGGTTTGTTTTTAAGCAACAGCCACATATTTAAATGTGTTACCCTTGTCTTTAACTTTCTCCGTTATCACGGCTAAACAAGGTTCTGCATTTAATGGGGCATTTTCTAGAGTGCCCGCAAGGGCAAATCCTTGGGGGTCAGGAAAGATGCAATGCCAGAAGTTTCCTTCCCTTTCGGTCAAAATCACGGCATCTTTAGGAAAGTTGCTCAGTTCTATCTTAACTGGTTCAACCTCCCACAAGCCGTCTTTCATGTGGTCTACCCATACACGAATTACTTGGCGCGGCACAAAACCTTCACGAGGCAGATCCTTAACAAAGCCATTTTTGATGACTCCACCATCCCTGAACTCCCCTATCCAGTACTTACTTGTGTGAAACTTCAATTGAAAATCGACTAACATCGCATCTTCAAAAGAAAATTTTTCATTCTTCCTGTACTGCTTATAAGCAGCAACGCACCCTGCAAAAATCAAAATCAACGTCAGCACATAGCCAACTGATACAAGATCTCCATTCATAATAAATATTTTTAATAATTAAACTTTAAAAGTATTATAGACAAAAATGACGCAAAAATCAACAATAAATATCACCCCAACTCATTTTTTTAGCTTTTTTATAATCTGCTTTATCTTTTATCGAGATTTTTTTAACCAAACATTTCCCATTATCATCACAAAGCTCACAAACAACTTCCGCTTTGCTGACCTTTGGTTCTTTTAGCACTCTGTTATAAGATAGAGCTAATGGCTGCCGAGAAAAGGCCATAAAACAATATTTTTCATCTTCATATCCCATTTCTGCTGATTTCAATTGACGATGCAACCGACTGCGCGCGATTCTGGCACTAAAATGACACCAATCCCCACTGGCAAGCGAACATTTCTTTTGATGAGGACATGGCGCAATGATATGTGCCCCCTGAGAAATAAGAAAATCTCTTAATTTTAATAAACCCGCAAAAGCTTGCTGTGTACCTGGCTCAACAATCAATAAAACTTGCTCCGTTGCTTGCCATAATTTTAAAATTGCCTTTTCCTTTTCCACATCAGGAAGCTCATTAATAATATAAGAAGCCGTCACTAAATTCGCCTTATACGCAATGTCATCCCGCAACAAATCAAAATCATACCACTGCGCCTGAGATAAAACAGGATACTCATTATTTGACATCAATGTTTTGCCTAAATTACGCATAACCGATTCACGCTCTAAACAAATTAAATTTTTTAAATCAAATAACCCTTGAGCTGCCCAACCACACGCTCCGGTTCCGGCACCAACATCAAGCATTGTCTGCGGAGAAAAATCAAAAACTTCTATAATTTTTTGCAAGGCTTCCAAAACGGCACCGAATGTTGCCGGCATTCGAACTGCGGCATAAGCTATAGCCTCCGGTGCCGATTGCAAAAGCCTCGCTGAGACCTGTCTTTCTCCCCGATATTTTTGACTAAGTTTCTGATATGGCACATCAGAAAGTTTTACGCCCTCTAATAATTTTTCTATCTGTTGTTGTAAGATTGACGGGAACATAATAAATAATCCTCAATTTTTTTACACTTTTTATCATAAAAAGCTTGCAAAAACATTAAATGTGTGTTTCTATGCAGACGTTTTAAAATTTTTATAACATTATTAAATTTATTATCATGCTTAATTTCACAATGCCTCGCTTGGCGAAAAAGAACCGCAAATCTTGCACAGAATGTGGTTCAACAAACACCTACATCAAAAAAGTAGGTAAGTCTCTCACTTATGTTTACTGCAATCATTGCGATCATAGTGAATGTAGTTGATTAATCAATCATGATAAAGCCTCACAGATTTGAGGCTTTTTTCATTTTAAAATTGAGATTTATTTTCTAATTTTCCATAACGTTTATGAATACATTGCAACGCGGTATAATGAACACCTTTATTAATACTGTAAAAAACAAATCGTCCGTCACGCTCACTGCTGACAAATTCATCATCTTTAAGTTTTTTCAAAGTTTGTGTGGCCTTAAGCGGTTCCAGATCAACGCCTTGAGCAATATCTCCGACACATTGTTTTCCATGAATGATCAGATATTCCAAAATTCTCATTTTATCAAAATTCGCAAACAATTTAATTCTGTTTGCCACCATTGCCGTATAATCCTTAGGCAAAAGGGCTTTATAATTATCTTGTAAAAAATAAAATTGATCGGTCATATAACCGAATAATTTACGGATACAAACAAAAATACTAGCAGGATATTCTTCGCAAATATCATAATATATAAAGATACCGCGACGCTTTGTTTTTACCAAATTAGCCTCTCTGAGCTTCCGTAAATGTTGAGAAACGATCATCTGTTCCTCACCTAAATATTTGGTAATATCCGAGACAGAACTGGCACCGTTAACATCTAAATATTCTAAAATGCGTAACCGTGAAGGATGACCGATATACCCGATCCCCTTCACGGCTTTTTGCATAATATGTATAGGCAACTGTTCCATCGTTTACTTTTTCGGTAGATAAGATTTAACATACTGATTAAAAAGGTTTCGCTCTTCTTCAGACCACCCCATAACATAATGTTTACCCATACAAATCAGAGGTGTTCCTAATTTTTTCAGATCTAACTTAAATTTTTGAGCACATTGCACAAATTTAATCATATTCTGTTCGTTTCCGATTTCTAAAACCTGCATTGGTAATTTCGGATAATTCAAATGAATATATTGCAGAGCCTTCTCACAATATGGACACCCCTCATGCGTAAAAAAAGTAATTGGTTGCATTGTCTTTTGCCCACACCCGCTTAAGAAAACCAAACAAACCAAAACAGAAATTAAATGTTTCATTCTTAAGCCTACTCTATACAACAATCAACGGCTTTACGGACGAAAGCTTTCATTTTAGCAAAACCGCCCTGAGGTTTAGCAGGTTCTTCAATAACCTTTTCAACCTTCAT
>CAMHFM010000062.1 GCA_946184595.1 uncultured Azospirillum sp. | reverse complement strand
TAATCTTTTTCTTCAGTACGTGTTAAAATAACACCGCTACTCGCCATTTCTTCAAATGTTTCTCCCCACAATAATCCGAAAGGCGCAATATGTAATCGGCTGATGCGTTTAATGTCTTGTTTAGTCGGTGCCGGTGTTACAGTTGTTTGTTTATTTTCTTTTTTTTGTTTTTTGATAATATCTCTTAATTTACGATTATCTTGCAAATCTATCTTTTTTTGTTTTTGCTGAAGCTTATTGAGTGCATCTTTAGATGCTTTTTCAGCTTGATCTTGATCAGCATATTCTTCCGAGAGCAACATAGAGTTTAGAAAATCATCTTTACGTTGTTTGGCTACAGCAGATAGACATAAGCACAGACCTAATATTAATAGCAAAAGTGATATTTTGAAACGCATTTTTATCCTCGCCTTAAAGAAAAAAATTGAACACTGTTCATATTTGTTTTATGATACATCATAATTTACAAAAATTAAGTTAATATAACATATAACATGATTAGTTCAAAAGAAAATATTCGAAAAGTTTTAATTAAGACTGGTCGGAAACTTGTTAAAGAAAAAGGTGCGGCTTATTTGACTGCACGCAAGTTATCTGATGCTTCCGGTTATTCAATCGGTACAATTTATAATCAATTTGGGACAATGGATCGTTTTATAATGGAGCAGAATCGTATGACGATGGATGAACTGCTCAAATATATGCGTGATATTTTTACAGAAGATGATGCCTATCTGATGTTGAATCGCTATTTAGATACGTTTGTGGCATTTGTTTTGGCAAATCAAAACTTGTGGTTTTTGTTGTATAGTTTTCATCTCAATGCAATTTATACACAATTACCTAAAGATTATTTGAGAAAAATGGTTGAGGTGACGGCAATTTGGCAACCTCATTTTGATAAAGTTTACCCGAATTTACGACCGAAAGAGAGACAGTTGTCTTTGAGAGTTTTGTGGTTAGCTTTGTTCTCTGTCAGCTCATTTTTGACAACGCAGGCTTTAGATAGCTTCAGTCGCGTTAATCGTAAGAATTTATGTAAGTTACTCCTGAATACTTATTTAGCCGGGTTAACCGTTCTTAATGAGGAAAAATAAATGGATATTCTTTTGCAAATTTATGCTAAAGTAGGGGCTTTTATTCAGTCTGAAGAGTTTATTCAATCTGTTTTTAATAATCGTTTTTATCTGATTTTATTGGTTGTTTTTCTGACAAGATTAAAAAATGCAACTTATACCAGTATGTGGATGAGTGCTTTGGTAAATATTCCAGGTACGTTTTTGCATGAGTTGATGCATTTTTGTATCGGAGGAATACTTAATGCGCAACCATGTAATTTTGCGCTTTTACCTAAGCGTAGTCCTGAAGGTGATTATGTTATGGGAAGTGTCGGTTTTCGTAATATTACTTTTTATAATGCGGTTCCTGCAGCTTTGGCTCCACTGTTGTTGTTGCCAATAGGTTTTTATGTTAATCGATATTTTCTACCGATCATGGAACCAACATTAGTTAATTATGTTTTGTATGTTTTGTTACAAACAATTATTGTTGAAAATGCTATTCCGTCACGTGTTGATTTTGATGTCGCCGGAAAGTATTTTTCGGGCGTCATGCTTTATTTGGTTTTGATTGCAGCATTACTTTTAATGCTCTAATGTTTTGACTATTTCTGCTGTTATTTTTTGTGCATCACCAAACAACATAATTGTGTTATCGGCATAAAATAAAGGATTATCAAGTCCGGTATAGCCACCGGCAAGGGATCGTTTGACGACGAATACAGTTTTTGCCTGACTGACATTGAGTATTGGCATTCCGAAAATAGCAGAAGAATTATCAGTTTTAGCTAAGGGATTGGTGATATCGTTTGCACCGATAACGTAAGCGATGTCTGCAGAAGAAAATTCATTATTGATATCTGTTAAGCTGAAAACGTTTTCATAAGGGATATCAGCTTCGGCTAAAAGAACATTCATATGTCCGGGCATGCGTCCGGCGACAGGATGAATGGCAAATTTGACATCAACTTTATATTTGTTGATTAAAATATCAGATAATTGACGCAGGATATGTTGCGCTTGCGCAACGGCCATTCCGTATCCCGGAACGATAATTATTTTACGTGCATTTTCCATCATAAAAGCGGCTTCAGTAGGGGTTCCTGTTTTAACAAGATGTTTTCGGTCATAAGAATCGGTTTCAGTATGTGTCGAAGTGGTTCCGAATAAAACAGTTAGCAGGGAGCGATTCATGGCTTTGCACATAATAAAAGATAAAATACTACCGCTTACACCAATTAAGGCTCCGGTGATAATTAGAAGCTGATTATTTATAACGAATCCAATAGTTGCAGAATCAAGTCCGGAACAAGCATTTAGCAGAGAGATAACAATAGGCATATCTGCGCCGCCTATTCTTAATGTAACTGTAAGACCTAATAATAAGGCAAGAACAGAGATAATAAGGAATCCTTGAATATCCGGATGTAATGCGTATTCTATCAAAGTGAGCAAGAGTATAATAAAAATTAGAAGATTTAAAAGCTGGTTGAGATTGCCGAAATTTTTTTTAATTAATCCCTGTAATTTTGCAAAAGCAATGATTGATCCGGAAAATGTAAATATACCAATAACGGCACTTATCGGTGTATCTAAAATATCTAAATTTTCTTCTAAAATAGCGCAAGTAGAAATTAAGAAGGCAGATAATCCGCCGCAGCCGTTTAATATGGCAACAGTCTGCGGAAGATCCGTCATTTTAACTTTTTGAGAAACGAAAATGCCAATTATCATTCCGAGTATAATGGCACATAAAACCAAAAACGGATGAGTACAATATATCAGCATCCATAGTAGTGTCAGACTCATTCCGATCATGCTCAGTAAATTACTGCGGTAAGCACTGCGTGGAAAAGTTAGTCCGCGTAGTGATAAAATGAAAAAACAAGAGATGCCTAAATTAATCAGAGGATTTAGTGTTTCACTCATTTTTAGTCACCTTAATATTTTTTTTGTGTTTGAACATTTGCAACATTCGTTGTGAAATTCCAAAGCCACCAAAAATGTTGATGGATGCCAATATGATGGCAATAAATCCTAGATAACTAACAAGAGATGATGGTGATGTATTTAAAACGGCAATGGCCCCAATAATGATAATGCCGGATATAGCGTTGGAAACACTCATCAATGGGGCGTGAAGGGAAGGAGTGATTCCCCAAACAATGTAATAACCGATGAATGCCGATAAAATGAAAACAATCAGTTCTTCACTAAAACTCATATTATTTCTCCTTCAAAAAAGGATGATGGCATTGGTTGTGATAGCAGATACAAGTGGATTTAATAATTTCGTCTTCAAAATCATATGGGGTAGGATGAGGTTTGTCATAAAGGAATCTAATAAAGTTAAACATATTTCCGGAATATAAAATGCTGGCCGATTGCGGAACATAACGCGCTAAATGACTATCAGATATAATTGTTAAATTTCCTAGGTTTTTATTATCAGAAATGTTGCCACCACTATCGGCAGCCATATCAATAATTACGCAATTTGATGGAAGAATTTTAAGTTGTTCTCTGGTTAATAGTTTAGGTGCTGGATTGCCGGGAGATAGAGCACTGGTAATAATCATTTGTACGGAAGACAATAAATCATCTGTCAGGTGGTGAACAAAGACAGCACCGAGAGAAGCTGCCTGTTCTTCTGTTTCAGGACGATTATCAAAAGCATATAACTGAGCTCCAAGTCGGTGAGCTGTTGCCGCTGCTTGTAATCCGGCAACACCTAACCCCATAATTAATATTTTAATTGGAGAAATTGTTCCTGCTGATGTTATCATCAAAGGGAGAGCTACCGGACAATGTTGGGCTCCGACAATAACAGAAACATAGCCGGAAAGGTTATTTTGGGATGATAAAATATCCATACTTTGTGCCCGTGAAATACGGGGCATTAAATCAAGAGCAAAAAGGTTTATCCCTGTTGAGCACAAAGTTCTTAAATCTTGATAAGTCTTTATATTTTGGGTGTCGCAGATGATGGTTTGATTTTGTGTCAGATAAGAAATTTCTTCATTTTGTGGAGCCCATATTTTGCAAATAACATCAGCATTTTTGTAACATTCATTAGGATGTTTGCAAATTTTGGCACCAGCTTGTTGGTATTGGGTATCTTCAAAACCAGCTTGTTGTCCGGCATTTGTCTCAATATTAACAGAGTGTCCCATTTCTGTCAGTATGGCAACATGTTGTGGAATTAGAGCAACACGATTTTCGAGAGCAATTGTTTCTTTTACGGTAGCGATTAACATAATGCAAAAACTCCTTGCCTTATTAAGATACTATTGATTTAATAGGTTTCAGATAATTTTCAATGTGAGGTAAAATGAAAAAAATATGTGAATTGGCTGCGATTTTTTTTCGAATAGGCTGTTTTATGTTTGGGGGTGGGGCAGCCATGTTACCTTTGCTTCAGGAAGAATTGGTTCATCGTCGCAAGTGGTTAGATGATGGAAAATTAATGGATTATTATAGTATTGGGCAATCGACACCGGGGATTATTGCTGTCAATGTCGCAACTTTTACAGGGTATAATTATGCCGGTATTTTGGGTGCCATTACGGCAACTATAGCTTTAATTACAGCGCCACTGATTATTATTTTATCTTTAGCGAATATTTTATCTCTTTATATGGAGAATCCTTATGTGGCAAAGGCTTTTACGGGTATTCGAATTGTCGTTGTTGCTTTGATTGCTGAAGCAGTATGTCGTTTATGGCCAAGTTCGATTAAAAACAAGATTGATATTGTCTTTTTTATTATTGCATTAGGTATGGCAATTTCCGGTTTTTCAGTTGTTGTTATTATGGCTGTTTTTTGTGGAATAGGATTTGTTCTCGGTAAGAAAAGAGGGTGGAAATGATCTATTTAATTTTATTCGGAGAGTTTTTTAAAATAGGTCTATTAGCTATTGGCGGTGGGTTAGTTACTGTTCCGTTTTTATATGATTTATCTTCTTCTTATGATTGGTTTAGTCCGCAAGAATTGACAGATATGATTGCCGTATCAGAATCAACCCCGGGACCGATAGGCGTAAATATGGCTACTTATGCCGGTTTTAAAGCGGCTGGAATTTGCGGTGGAATCGTTGCAACGATGGGATTATTGATGCCCTCAATGATAATTATTGTTTTATTGGCTCGGTATTTAAAAAAACATCCTAATAATTTGCAATTTGAAAGTGTGTTGAAAAGTATTCGTCCGGTTGCTTTAGCGCTGATTGCATTTGGTGGATTGTTTATTGCAAAAGCATTTGTTACCGGTTGGCCGATGGCAGGTTTGATTGCTGTTTTGTTTTTAATAATTCATTATGTGAAACTTAATCCGATTTTATATATTTGTTTGGGAATTATCGGGGGTTTGATTTGGGGCTAAAAGGAGAACGATGTTGCTAAAAAAAAACC
>CAMHFM010000061.1 GCA_946184595.1 uncultured Azospirillum sp. | reverse complement strand
GCAATTGAGTTTCAGTTAAAGGGCGGGTACTCCAATCAGATAATCTGGAACTTTTATCTAAAGCAATATTGCAAATTTTATGAACCAACGTTTCATAACTGGCAGCTTCACCAAAACCGCAAACCATGGCTGCTATTTGTGTATCAAATAATGGTGTCGGAATAAAGCCGCTTAAATGATATAGGATTTCGATATCTTGACGGCCGGAATGGAAAACTTTTGTTATTTTTTGATTTTTTAAAATTTCAAAAAAAGGCGATAAATTTATATCAGGCGCTAAAGGATCAATGATAGCGGAAGTTTCAGAATTCGCTACCTGAATAAGACATAATTTGGCATAATAGCTTTTTTCTCGTAAAAACTCTAAATCTACGGTTATAAAATCTTCTTTATTTAATTCTTGGCATAAATTTTCAAGTGTTTGGTTGTTTTCTACGATAAGCATTTTTGATCCTTTAGTCTTCTGAATTTATGTATTATTTCATAATTTGTTTAATATTTAATAAAAATTTTTTCGAAAAAAGCTTGATTTTCTGAAAATTTGGGCTATAAGAGTGGGTACATAATAATTATTAATTCGAACTTTTTGGGAAACTCCCAATTACAATATTATTAACTAATTACAAAGTATATGAAAACAGCTAGAAGTAAATTTAAGGTTTTCTTGTTTGCACCTGAAAATGCGCAATTGCGTTCTTTACTTGCGCAACACAACAATGTGCGTCGAGCATTTTACATTACCCCTCGTGTTTGTGAGCCCTACATGAGGGTGCGTGTTCGTCAGTTCTCCAACAGTGTGATCGGCATTGCTAAGCAATTTGCAGCAACAGCCGGTCCTATTGTTGAGTATTCGGTAGGTGAGGACCAGGGAGGAAAGATGGTTGGTACCGTCAGAATTCCTGAGGTGGAGCGCTTTGATGAGGTTGTGAAGACAGCGAAGGAGTTTTGCGAGAAGACTTTGGCAGATGGTAAGGGTTTCTTCTTTACCTGCCGCGTATCTGAGATTATTGCTCGTACGGAAAGACAGCATTCATGGGTTGAAATCTTCGCCGTCGAAAGACGAGAAGTATCCCGTGAGGTCTGGCAAGATGCTGTACGCGCACTAGCTGAAGCTATCGGTGGCGAGGCTGAGTTCTACTCGGCTTCGGTCATTGAGTACTAGTTTTGCGAAAAAAGGTTTGTTCGGAAAGAACAGACCTTTTTTTGTTTTTTGCTAAGAATAGTCCTTGCAATTCGTGCGATTTGATTCTAAAACAATATAGCTTTAATAATATAATAAAGAGGTTTTTTATGAATCAGTACAGAACGCATACCTGCGGTGAGTTAAGGTTAGAAAATGTAAACCAGACGGTGACTTTGGCCGGCTGGATTCATCGTAAACGTAATTTGGGAAATTTATGTTTTATTGACCTGAGAGATCATTATGGCATTACTCAATGTGTTTTAGACAGTTCTTCTGATTTATTTGATAAAATTAAAGATATTCGCGTTGAAAGTGTTATCGGTGTTACCGGAAAAGTTTTAAAGCGCGAGAGCATCAATCCGAATATGCCGACGGGTGATATTGAAATTGCCGTTGAAGCAATTGAAATTCATTCTACGGCTGATGTTTTACCATTCCAGGTTGCTATTGAAGATGATGCACCGGAAGAAATTCGATTGAAATATCGTTTTTTGGATTTACGTAAAGAGAGAATCCATAAAAATATTTTATTGCGTTCAGCGGTTATTACCGAAATGCGCAAGTTGATGACAGAGCAAGGATTTACCGAGTATCAAACACCAATCTTAACGGCTTCTTCTCCGGAAGGGGCGCGTGACTTTTTGGTTCCGTCACGTTTGAATCCGGGGAAATTTTATGCTTTACCGCAAGCACCGCAACAATTTAAGCAGTTGTTGATGGTGTCAGGTTTTGATAAATATTTCCAAATTGCACCGTGTTTCCGTGATGAAGATCCGCGCGCTGACCGGAGTCCGGGAGAATTTTATCAGCTCGATATGGAAATGTCTTTTGCCACTCAAGAAGATGTGTTTAAGGTCATTGAACATACCATGGGCGGTGTCTTTAATAAATTTGCTAACGGTAAAACCGTTGATCAAGCTCCTTTCGAGCGTATTCCATTCCGTGAGGCCATGTTAAAGTATGGTTCGGATAAGCCGGATTTACGCAATCCATTGATTATTCAAGAAGCAACATCGTTGTTTGGAAATTCTGGTTTCGGCGTTTATGACAGTCATGTTGCTGAGGGCGATAACGTTCGTGCTATTGTCTTAAAAGGACAAGCAGAAAAACCACGTTCTTTCTTTGATAAATTAGATGCTTTTGCTAAAGAAAACGGTATGGGCGGTATGGCTTATATTGCTTTTGCCGAAGCTGGTGCTAAAGGTATTGCGAAGCTTTTGAGTGCTGAGAAGTTAGAAAAAATTAAGTCAACTTTAGGTATGGCTGATGGCGATGCTGTTCTGTTTATGGTTGGCAAAGGTTTGAAACTTTCTAAATTTGCCGGACGGACACGTTTGAAAGTCGGTGAAGAGTTAGATTTGGTTGAGAAAAATTGTTTCCGCATTTGTTGGGTTGTTGATTTTCCGTTCTATGAGGAAAATGAAGAAACCGGTGCTGTTGAATTCTCACATAACCCATTCTCAATGCCACAAGGCGGAATGGATGCTTTGCTGAATAAAAATCCGTTGGATATTTATGCTTATCAATACGATTTGGTATGTAACGGTGTTGAATTGGCATCCGGTGCAGTTCGTAATCATCAGCCGGAAATTATGTATAAAGCCTTTGAAATTGCCGGCTATGATCATAGTGTTGTTGATAATAAATTTGGTGGTATGATCAGTGCTTTCAAATTCGGTGCTCCACCGCACGCCGGTTGTGCTCCGGGAATTGACAGAACGGTTATGTTACTCTTGGATGAACCAATCATTCGTGATGTGATTTTGTTCCCGCTGAATGGTAAAGCACAAGATTTGATGATGCAAGCACCGAATACGGTAACACAGCTTCAGCTTGATGAGCTGCATATCAAAATTGTCAAAGATGAAGAAAAGTAAAACAAAAAAGCTCTCCTAAGGAGAGTTTTTTTGATTGTTTAAATTATTAAAATTTTGACAAAATTTTAATAATATGGTATTATAATTAAAATAGGATTTTTCAGGAGAATAATTATGGCTGAAGAAAAGATTGATGAAAATTTTACAGGTGTAAAGCAGAAAGTTGTAGACGAAAAGGAAGATGATTTTGGATTAGCGGCTTATTCTGTGATTTATACTCCTTATATAAATGGGCTTCCACATGGGGAAGAATGCCAATATAGATTTTATGATACAGGTGATGAAGGGCAAGGAGTTACCTTGGAAAGAAAAACTCCATATGTTGCTGGAGTTGTGCACGGAGAGGAAATGGAAAACGCTATGGGTGGAAATCATAAGTGTATTACTTATTGCTGCGGGGTAGAACATGGGGAGTGTTATGAGGATGGAGATATAAAAACAGAAGTAAGTGATCCTGATGAGTTTTATGATAAAATGGATGCAGAATTAAAAGCTTTATCACCTGTAAAGCGTCAGATAATTTTAGCTCGCGGTAAGCAGAAATTAATGAAAGCAGGCTATAATAAATCAGGAACAGTTGTTAATGATGAAGCTGTTAAAAAAGGAATTTCACTAAAAAAGCCTGTGAAAACGGAAGAGTTAAAACAAATGATTGCAGAGAGGGATAGATAAGGTAATTCTAAACTTTAATTAGTAAGAAAGATTTTGAAAAAAAAAGCTCTCCTAAGGAGAGCTTTTTTGTGCAATAGAGTTAATCCACATCTCAATAGAATGGTAACGAAAGTTTAGAAGATCTAACATATTGTGTTCTTCCAGATTTCCTCTTTCCAATCCAATCATAGTAAATAGGATGTCTTTTACTCCCTTAGGGCAATTTGGATCATTATAAAAATGTTCATAAAAAACAATTTCATTAATGCGAACATTTGCCCAAGTAATTATTGGTGATAAAGTTTGGTAATTTTCGAGTATCAATTGAAAACAAGGATGTTTTTTTATATTGTCAAGATATTGTATATCTTGTTCAGTTATTGAAAATTTTCCGTAATATGCCCAATAATAAAAAGGATATCCTAGTTGATCTATGATGTTTTCATCAAAAGTATCAAGTTTCATAATATATAGGTTAGTTAATAATCAAGTGTAATAATATTCCGTTGACTATAAATTTATTTGATAAAAAATGTTTTGTAAAGCTAAAAAAGTTTTGACATTTGCATGGAAGTATGTTTTATACAAGGCAAATAATTGCTTCATCGTCTAACGGTAGGACACGACACTCTGGATGTTGGTATCTTGGTTCGAATCCAGGTGAAGCAGCCATAAAAAAGCCACCCTTTACGGGTGGTTTTTTTATGGGTGTTTTATCTTAGGAAGAGAACCAATTTCGGAATCGAAATGTCCGCCCAAAAGTTGGCGGACGGTGAGATCATTGAGGCTTGAAAAGCCGAGATAACCCAGGTGAAGCAGCCATAAAAGCCACCCTTTACGGGTGGTTTTTTATTTTTGCAAATTTTAAACACTTTTTGAGTATGGTTGTAATAGTTTAATACAAAAAGGAGACTATTATGCCTAAGAAAATTGAAGAGATTTTTATTCCCCAAAAATTTGAAGACAGAGTTGCACAAAACTTATCAAGCGGAAAAGTAGGTAAATGGATTGCTTTTATAGGTATTTTTGCCGCTTTGTTAATTGCATCAGCTAGACAAATTGATACCGGTCATCGCGGTGTCAGAACGTGGTGGGGCGAAATTACATCCGTTGAACCATTGGCGGAAGGTTTGTATTTTTACGTACCGATTGCCGGTGATATTGTAACTTATGAATGCAGAACGCAGTTATATGCAGATACATTTGCAACCTATACCAAAGATATGCAAACGGCGAATCTGAATATTGCGGTTAACTATTCTTTGGATCAAAATGGGGTAATTGATATTCATCGGCATATCGGTCAATATTATGAAAATAAAGTTTTGTATCCTGCAATCAGTGCCGGTGTTAAAGATGTTATCGGTAAATGGGATGCCGCTTCTTTGGTTGAGAATCGTGATAAAGCAGCACAGCAAATTTTAGAAAAATTGTCTGCGGCATTGATTCAACGTCATATTATTCCGGAGAGTGTTTCTATTAGAAATATTGATTATTCTAATACTTTTGAACGTTCAATTGAAGCTAAAGTTGTTGCCAAACAAAAAGCCGAAGAAGCTAAAAACAGAACAGTCGAAGTTGAAGAAGAGGCTAAACAAAAAGTTTTGAGTGCAGAGGCTGAGGCAAAGTCTATGCAAATCAGAGCTCAAGCTTTGAGCCAAAATAAAAATTTGGTCGAATATGAAGCCGTTCAGAAATGGGATGGAAAATTGCCAGTTAACATTTATGGTTCTGCACCTATTCCGTTTATTGGAAGCCTTAAATAAATAT
>CAMHFM010000060.1 GCA_946184595.1 uncultured Azospirillum sp. | reverse complement strand
TGCGCCTACATTTTCTTTGATTAAAGTCGCTATGAAACCATATACGGCTTCAGGGATACATTGGGCTTTACTCGGAATGATTTTTCTATTACGCAAGCACAAAGAAAATAATGCGGTAACCGTCAAAACTGATAATACCATAAATAAAGAAGAATTAGTGAAAGAAATATCATATCCACCGATTTCTATTGGAATGAGCGGCTTTACTGTAAATTGCTCCATAGGATTAGACATAAGTTATTCCTTTCTTCTTTCTTGCTGCTTTACAAATCGGTATATGTTCATGAATCCTGCTGCGGCACCGAAAATAGCAAAAATAATTAACATAAACGGGTTTGAATTAAATATTTTATCGAGTAAGTATCCTAAACCGCAACCAATCAAAACCCCTGAAACAAGTTCGGTTCCCATACGAGCTCCGATTTGATAGGCATAAACAAATTTTGTCTCTGTAGGGTCTTTTTGAACCTTTTTTTCAAAAGATTTAAATTTCTTTATGCGGATATTTATTTGTTGGACGTCTTGTGGTATTTTTTTCATAAGGCTACTCTTTTAATAGGCTAGTGAATTATTTTAGATTGCAGGTACGCTTTAAAGGTATTGTAATCCGGAGCTCCGTAAAGCATTTCTCTTTGTCCGTTTTGAACAACTAAAAATGCAGGTGTTCCTTTTATATTTAAACGATCCAGACCTTGTTGGCGAATTTCCAATAAATCTTTAGCTAACGCATCATTGGTTAAGCAGTTTTTGGCCTGACTTTCGGTTAAGCCATTTAACATAGCATAACGAATTAAAACCTGTTCTGGGTTACGAGACAACATCCATTCACGTTGTTTTTTGAATAATGTGGTAATGAAATTACCGTAATTGCTTTCAGGGACGCATTCTGTAAGCATTGCGGCTTTCATTGCTTTTCGATCTAGAGGAAAATTTGTAAAGATGAATTTGACATTACCGGTGTCAACAAATTCTTTTTTGAGTAAAGGCAGAATTGACAGGTGAAATGTTGAACAATGGCTGCAGTTTAATGAAGAGAATTCATAAACTGTAATAGGGGCATTAGCATTTCCCAGAATCGGACCATCAGGTAAAGATAGCGCAATATTCTTATCAACAGGCTCAGCCATTGTATTAATATCAACGGCGGCATTAGCTTCTTTGACTAAGACAATATTTCCATCCGGTTGCATAACAAAACCTTTTTGTCCGAGATAAAAGCCTGCACATAAAAAGTAAAGGATGAGGGCTGCGGCTATCCTACTGATATTCTTTATTATATTTTCAAATTTCATCTTTTTTCTTCTCTGAATTATGGTTATCTGTGAGTATACTATGACCTAATTTTATTAAAATTTCTTTTAGATTTTCATTATTTATTTCATTTGTGATATTTTTTATTGTTTCTTTTTGTTCTTCAGATAAAGGAGGTAATTGTTTGTTTTTTGTTTTTATGTGGCGATAATCTTCAATGTCTAAGTCATTATTTTGGATAATTTTTAATGAAGATACGGCGTTGTATCCAAAGTAACGGTTAATTTTTTCTAGTATGTATTTCTCTCGATGTTGTATTTCAACAGCAAAAGCTCCGGATGGGACAGTCAAATGTAAACAGCCGTCATTTTTTTTATTTTTCTGAAAAACAATTTTTTGAGGAAAGCTGAAATCGGCTAATTGTCCACCGATAATTTCATCCCAATTTGTTAAAATATCGGTTTCTACAAAGCCGTTTTTACCCAAAAGATCTTGAGCCAAAGGCAGTAAAGTCTGCGCTAAAGACTGCAAATCTTTTGTTTTTCTATTTTCAAATTCATCTTTGTTGTTCATACTCTATGGATAGCATATTGATAATTAAATTACAATCTGCTAGTTTTGAGGTGTGATAATTATATCCATTTTTTTATATTAAGGGGCCCTTTATGGATTTGATGTTGTTTTTGCAAGCCTTTTTAGCACTGCTCTTTGTTTTAGGGTTAGTCTTGGTTGTTTTTTGGGGAATGAAATGGTGCGAGCAAAAAGGGTGTAAGGTTCCTTTTTTTAAAAAATTAAATGAGGAAACAAAACTTTCCGTTATTGAATCTAAACGTTTAGATACGAGAAATACTTTAGCATTGATTCGTTGTGATGATAAAGAATATTTGGTTTTACTCGGTGCGTCACAAAATTTGGTTTTAAATGTAAAGGAAATACAGAAAAATGCCTAAAAAGATTTTTATTTTTATATTGTTTTTGTGCTTTTTAGGTATTGTTTATCCGGCAGCAGCACAAACCGTTTCTTTAAGTATGGATGAGGCAGCATCAAGTGGTTCGGCAACGGCTCGAATTTTTAATGTTATTTTACTTATAACAGTTTTATCGATTGCACCAAGTATTTTGGTCATGATGACATCTTTTACACGTTTGGTGGTTGTGTTTTCTATTACGCGCAGTGCCTTAGCTACAAACTCTACACCGCCTAATACGGTTTTAATTTCATTAGCATTGTTTTTGACTCTGTTTATTATGGCACCAACTTTTGAGCAGTCTTGGGAACAAGGTATTAAACCTATGTTTGATGAGAAAATAGAGGTTATGGATGGGTTAGAAAAAGCATCACTTCCACTAAAAGAATTTATGGTGAGAAATACCAGAGAAAAAGATTTGCTTTTATTTACGGATTTAGCAAAAGAAAAACCGGCAGAGGAAGTTAAAGATGTTCCTTTGAAAATAGCTATTCCTGCATTTATGATTAGCGAATTACGCAGAGCCTTTGAAATAGGTTTTTTGATTTTTGTTCCTTTTTTGATTATTGATATGGTAATTGCTTCTGTTCTTATGTCTATGGGTATGATGATGCTACCGCCTTCGGTTTTAGCTTTGCCGTTTAAGGTTATCTTTTTTGTTTTAATTGATGGGTGGTATGTGTTAGCAGGGTCGCTTGTTCAATCCTTTAAGTAAAAAATGTGCTAAATTGAAAACTAGTGCAGATTTTTCAAAAATTGCTCGGTCATGTACCTTTATGTACACTCCGCTTCGCAATTTTCTCAGAATCTTACTATTTTTCTAATTTATCACATTTTTTAGTTGGCTAAATTGAAAACCAGTGCAGATTTTTCAAAAAATACTTATTTTTAATCAGCTATCTTTTTGAAAATACGCTTTTTATTGAATTATTCTATTTATTATTTTATATTAAATATAATAAATGGGAGAATAGCCATGAGTGTTACGTCAACCAGAAGAGTATCGGCGTCTACGTCTTATCGATCATCTGCTCCGCGTAATTATGGGGTTGCGCAGGGTGGACAGTCTTTTGTGGAAACTATTGATACAAGCAATAATGTTTTGATTAAAGACGAAGCACAATCCGGACATAAACAATATTTTGATAGAGAGCCCTCTGAAGAAGAAACTTTTGAGGTCGATGAGGCTATTTCTTCTCCTTTACCGCAAAATTTATCCCAATCCAGTCAACAAACGCCTCTTTTAGATAATGATGAAACGGATGCTGATCCGGCTTATCAAAATAAAAATGTTGGTATTTATGGGACAAATCAGCAGATTTCAAGTTCAAAAGAGGAACGCGTTAATAATCCTTATTTTAAGCACTTTTATGAAAATAATGAAGTGATAGAGGATGTTGATGAATTTGTATAGCGGTAAGTGTACGATTTTTTATGACACCGATAGCTGATTTTAACTTATTTTCTTTTATAAAATTGCCATTATACTTAGTGCCGTCTTGACTAAATTATAAAGTTAGCCGGGCAAAAATTTATTAATTTAATTTTTTAAAGGATTATTGATGATGTTAAAAGGTACTGTTAAATGGTTTAATGTAAAGAAAGGTTATGGCTTTATTCAAGCACCGAATACACCAAAGGATATTTTTGTTCATGTTACGGCCGTTCAACAATCTGGATTGCGTCGTTTGGTGGATGGGCAAGAAGTCAGTTTTGATGTGTTTGATGACCGAGGACGCCCGGCAGCAAATCATATTTCTTTATTATAATTTTTTGTCGTGACTAAAAAAGCCCCACAAAGAATGCGGGGCTTTTTTATTAAAAAAACGAGTCGAATGGGAGTTCGACTCGTTGTGTTTCTCTAGAGATGAGGAGAATTATTTAACTTCTTCTACAGAGATTTTTACAGGTTCTTGAGTTACCTGAGTTTCAATCACTTTAGAAACAGTTGGTTGTTCAACAACAATTTCTTTAACGACTGGTTTTTGAACAACTACTTCTTTAACAATCGGTTTCTGAACGACAACTTCTTCAACCTGAGCGTTTTTAATAGCTTCACGTTCATAAGTTACGTTAGAAACTGTTTTAGGTTCATAAGTTGTTGTATATGTAACTTTCTTATATACGATTTCGACAGGTTCGCGAGTCGTTTTTACTGTCGGTTGGCAACCATTGCAAGGTTGTGGTTGGTGAACGACGACAGGAGCAACAGCTTGTTGGCAAGGAGACGGTTGTGGTTGTTGAATGATAACCGGAGCCGGCTGTGGTTGCGGACGAGTCTGTTCTACGCGATAGTTTTTGCGTGGAGTGTTGTGATAAGTGCAATCTTCATCTCCAAATATAGGACCATGAGCGCAAGCGCTTACAAAAAACATCGTAGCTAAAACTAAATATTTTTTCATTTTTTCAACTCCAAATAAATTTGTTAAATAAAAAATTTTCCCGAAGGTTGGATATAATGTACCACAAAAAATAAATTTGTCAATTTTTTGTTTAAAACATTTTTTATATTTTTTTATAAACACCTGAAAAACAACAATAAAATTTTTTAGAATCGAGTCAAGTATTAATTAAAAATAAAAAGTCTTGCATATTTTTTTGAGTGTGGTATTAATACGACTCGCAAATCGGAGTGTAGTTCAGCCTGGTAGAACGCTACGTTCGGGACGTAGAGGTCGCTGGTTCGAGTCCAGTCACTCCGACCAACAAAACAAATCCTGCCCTTGTGGCGGGATTTTTTTTGTTGAACAGCGAGAGCTGAGGGCTCGAACCAGCGAGAAAGCTGTTTGATTACTGACCAAAGACGGGTGGATAATGGCTAATGTTTTGAAAAAAAAAACAAGGGCGAAAAGGTAAATTTGTGCAGTCAATTATGTTTCAAAGTTTAAGATAATATTAAAATTTATTCGATATTTTTTCGGTATCGAACGGTTTTGTTATTCGGGAAATAAATATGAGAAAATTTGGTTTTAAATTATATAGTGACAGTTTAAAAAACGCCCCTGATTTAATAAAAGAATGTGCTGAATTTTCATCTTCTGTATCAGATGCATTTATTGAGCTTATGGTTATGCCTGATTCTACTATGGATGATTTAAGAATAATCAAGAAACAGATTGGCGATGTTGAGGTAAGAATTCATGCGCCTCACGATGGTATGGGTTTTGATCCCGGAAATAAAGATTTAGAGGAACAAAATAGAAAGTTAGTGTCTTTATCTCAAAAAGCGGCAGATTTGTTTGATGCTAAAACGATGGTTGTTCATGCAGGGTTGGGGTAT
>CAMHFM010000059.1 GCA_946184595.1 uncultured Azospirillum sp. | reverse complement strand
ATGCTCAAAAAATTGATGATATTTTCAATCAAATTACCGCTCAAAATATCGTCCTTGCAACAATAAAAGCTCATAAAAATGCCTTATATGAGCATAAAAAGGCCTTTGAGGTTAAGCGTAAAATTCGCCAATACCAAAAACAAATTGCGGATTTAATAAAAAAACCTTCTAACAAAAGTTATGCTTATCAAAAGAAACTTGAGGAAAGCATAGATACTTTGAATACAATATTAGTAACCATGGAGCAAAACTTAAAAGATTTTCGCCAATTAGTTAAAATTGAAACATCTAAATTGGAATTTGAGGGACGACGTTTTTTTGATACCATCGCTTTGCAACCCCAAATCAATATTACAGATTATCAACGAGCAGCCTTTAAAAACCGCATAGAATTAACTGATTTTCCCGTATTTTCCTTAGAAAATATCTCAAAAATAATCTCTGATAAGTATCCTGAAAAACAGACCCCGGCAGAATATTCTGACCCGCAACAAAATATAATTGCGCGCGGAGATGCTCAAGCATCACATCAGGTTCTCACAGAACTACTTCATCAAAAAGCAGGCAAAGGTAAAAAACAAGAATTATTACCTAAATTAAGCGAAGAACTTCATAAAGCAATTTATTTACAAATAGAAACGGCTTATCAACTGGCGAAAAGAACAACCTCGGACTATGAAGAACAAAAAAAGAATATTAAACAAATTCAACAACTCATCAGCAAACTTGAAAAAACAAGCCATCCGACAGAAGAGCAACGTATCAACTTAATTCAGGCCCGAACAGATTTGTTAAAAAACGAATTATTAGCAGATCAAATTTTGGCTGAAAAAGCTTTAACAATCTCTTCTTTACGTTTTTACGACGGACAAATAAAAATTTCTCAGAATTTTTTACAAAAAGGAATTCCTGAAATAGCAGCCTATTTTTCTGAAAATCTACAAAAAGAAATATCATCAGAAAAACAAACTTCTTACGTTTCCGCTCAAAACAGCGCCGATCTGGCAGAAAACACCGGTTGGGCTCATGGAGAAAATTGGCTCGAAGATTTAATGAGCAAAAATCCAATACCGGCAACGCCAAAATTAATGAGTTCAAACCAAACCTCTCCTCAAAATTACAATCAGAAAACTTCTATGCAACTAGGTGCTTATCTCAACGAAGAAACCGCTCAAAAAGAATGGAACAAATTAATAACCGATTTTCCTGAACTGGCAGCCTATAAACCAAATTATGAGCAAATATCTGCCGCAGGCATTCCTTTATTCCGATTAACAATAAAATCGACATCAGGAGGATTCCAAGACATTTGTGCCAAATTGCGCCAAAAGGGCCGAGAATGTTTTTTGCGTGATTAGTTCTTGTAAAAAACATTTTCTTAAGATATAATTTAGAAAGAAAAAATGAAGTTTAACTCAAATGTCCGACTCTAACGATAAAGATATCAGCCTTGAGTTGAAAAAAGCAAAAATTCTCGAGCAAAAACAAAAGTTTGTTCAAGAAAAAGCCGAGATTAACTGGAAGGCTGTCGCAAAAGAAGAACCGCAAAAGGCGGATAATTTTCCTTTTATACCAAAGCAGATATGGACACCGGATAAAATATCTGGAGCAGATTTTCATGGCAAAAACCTCGAAAACGGCAACTTCGCCCAAGCAAATCTTGAAAATTTCAATTTCTCAGCAGCTAATCTTAAAGGGATAAATCTTGCCGGCGCAAATCTCCGCGGCGTTGATTTTAGCGGTGCTGATTTGACAGGGGCAAACCTTGAAGGTGCAGATTTGACAGGAGCGAACCTTGAAGGTGCAAAATTAGTACAAGCCAACCTGAAAAAAGTAAAATTGCATGAAGCCAACCTTTCAGGAATTGATTTAACAGATGCCATTTTTCTTGAAATTGATATTGATAAACTTTCTTTAGAAGAAATCCAAGAACTCATTGAATACTTAGCCACATACTATCCTCATAAACTCAACTTAGCAAAATTTGATTTACGTCTTCTAGACCTTACAAAAATAGATTTACGTAATGTCAGCTTACGAGGTGTGGATTTTACCGGCGTAGACTTTACCGGTGTCAATATTGCAGAATTAGATTTGAGCGAATGCATTATTACACCTGAACAAATTGCCCAAGCCTTGGGGCGTACACCTTCTCCGGAAGAATTAAAACGAATACTTGCCCCCAAACCCAATAAAAAGAAAAAAGATTTTTTCATTGATTTAACTGACTTTTTCCATGATAACGGACGTCCTGTAGGGATTTGGATTACAAATCCAAGTCGGCGCATTTCTTTTGAAGAAATCTTCAGCGCTATTAAAAAGTTTAGTGCTAATTTTAAATCCGAAGAGACTAAGGAAATAAAAAAACAAAAAACAGAACCTGATAAATCAGCAAATGAAGATCTTCAACGTGTCATTGAAGAAAACAAAAAAATGGTTCTCAAAGAAAAAATGAAAGAAGCCGCTTCTGTTCAATATCCTCAGCCCAAACAAGAAGAAAAAAGTCCAGAAAGAAAACCAAACTTACAAGTTATGGAAAGCTTGATGCGACAACGCGGCGAAAATTCTCGAGGATAGTAATGGAAGAAACCTTATTTTCAGCAAATATCAAAAGACCTTTAGCTGATCGCTTACGCCCAAAAGACTTAAGCGAAGTAGTTGGCCAAAATCATCTTGTTGGCAATGATGCTCCCCTCGGACGAATGATTAAGAGCGGAAAAATAACTTCTTTTATTTTATGGGGACCTCCCGGATGTGGTAAAACCACCATCGCTCGTTTAATGGCAGAAAATACAAATTTATATTTTGAACAAATTTCAGCTGTTTTCTCCGGCGTTGCCGATCTAAAACGCGTTTTTCAATACGCTCAAGACCGTCGTACTAATCAGGGTAAGGGAACCTTATTGTTCGTTGATGAAATCCATCGTTTTAACAAATCTCAGCAAGATGGCTTTCTCCCTTATGTTGAAGACGGAACAATCATTTTAGTCGGAGCCACAACCGAAAATCCTTCATTTGAACTTAATGCCGCTCTCTTATCACGCTGCCAAGTTTTTGTCTTGAACAGGTTAAACGATAATGATTTTGAAGAACTTTTACAGCGCGCTGAAAAAGAAGAAGGTAAAAAACTCCCCATCGACGAAGAAGCGCGTGATTTTATGAAATCTGTGGCTGATGGTGATGGGCGATACATTTTAAACTTAGCTGAAAGTGTCTGGTCTTACGCGCAGAAAGATGAGATTTTTACAAAAGATAATATTATGAATATTATCCGTTCTCGAGCCCCCGTTTATGATAAAGGGCGCGACGGACATTATAACCTTATCTCAGCAGTTCATAAATCCTTACGCGGTTCTGATGTTGATGCTGCTTTGTATTGGGTAGCTCGAATGATATCCTCAGGCGAAGATCCGAAATATATTCTTCGCAGATTAACACGGTTTGCTGTTGAAGATGTTTCTTTAGCTGATCCCAATGCTGTAACACAAGCAATTTCATGCTGGGAAACTTACGAACGATTAGGATCACCTGAAGGGGATTTAGCTATTATGCAATTAACGGCATATCTTGCTACAGCTCCAAAATCAACCGGCGTTTATAAAGCCATGCATGCAGCCTTTGATTTGGCAAAGAAAACAGGATCTTTAATGCCCCCGAAAAACATTCTTAATGCTCCGACAAAATTAATGAAACAACTTGGATACAGTGAAGGTTATGAATACGATCCGGACTGTGAAGACGGTTTCTCAGGTGCAAATTATTTTCCTGACGGAATAAGCCGCACAAAACTGTATTACCCTGTTGACAGAGGTTTTGAACGTGAAATAAAAAAACGTATTGAATATTTCGATAAACTTCGAGCAGAAAAACAAGCTAAAAAGAAACAAAAACAAGAAAATTGACAGACATTTTATTTTCTGCTACACAAAATTCAAATAAAAATCATTAAAAAATTATTATATGAAAAAAATTTACATTCTTATCTCAGGAACACCAATATCTATTCAGACTCTTGCTGAAGAAATAATCGATTTTTCCGTCGAAGAGCTAAAAAATATAGCCCTTCTTCTTGAACAAGAATATGGTATTACTATCTGCAAAAAAGAACCTGACAAGAAGAATTTACAAGAATTGTTTAAAGCTATCGCAGCTAAAGATTCTCAAGCCCAAACGCTTGTTCTTAAAAACGTACCTGTTGTCCCGATTCCTCCTAATTTGCTTCTGAACAACAAACAAAAGCAAATATTTCCTCCACCCAAAATGGGTAAAATAAATTCAAAACCAAAGGGAAAATATCGTAAGTAACTTCCAAAACCTTGCTTACTGAGCAAGGTTTTTTATATTTTTCTTTAACAAAAATCTTGTCAAACAAATCCTAATATTCTAAACTCCACACAAACAAAAAGAGGGAAAAATGGCTGGCGTAGAACTGATAAAAGTCAAACCCGAAGATGATGGTATGCGTCTCAATCGTTGGTTTTTGAAATATTATCCTGGATTGTCGTTGGGGCGATTCCAAAAACTTCTGCGTACAAAACAAATTAAAGTTGACGGCAAACGTGCAGACACCGGACTAAAAGTGACTTCCGGACAAGAAATTCGAGTCCCTCCGCTACAGGAAGAAAAAGCAGCCCCACGACGTGCCGAAATATCAAACAAAGATCAAGAATACATTCGTCATTTAGTTATCTATAAAGATGATAATATTATCGTCCTCAATAAACCATCCGGATTAGCCGTACAGGGCGGAACAAATATGACACGTCACATTGATGGATTATTAGACGCCTTAGCTTTTGACAAACAGGAAAAACCGAAACTTGTTCATCGTATTGATAAAGATACGAGCGGTATTTTAATTTTAGCCCGCAATCGTCAATGGGCTGATTTATTAACAAAAGCATTTAGAGAGCATACTCTTCAAAAAACGTATCTAGCTCTTGTTTCCCCTACTCCTAAACAAAACTTTGGAGACATTAAAGCACCTTTAGAAAAAATCGGAGAAAAAGTAACTGTTCTGGAAGATGGAAAACCGGCATATACACATTTTGAAATAATTGATGCTATCAGCGATAAATTTGCTCTTTTAGCAGCAGAACCTTTAACCGGTCGCACCCATCAAATTCGCGTTCATTTACAATATATAGGTTCTCCAATTGTCGGTGATAATAAGTATTTTCAAGGCGAAAAAAGAGAAAAATATTCTCTGCTGACAGATAAACTTCATCTTCATGCATACAAAATTGACCTATCTTCATTATATAATAAAAAGTGCTTGATTAAAGCACCATTGCCGGAGTATTTCCGCCAAGATTTAGATAATATTGGAATTCATTTTAAAGGATAATCTTATGAAAAAATTTATTAAAATCATTTTCTCTTTAATTTTAATTATTCTTGTCGGTACAGCTATCGGGGTTTGGTACTTTATTCAAAACTTTGATTTAAATTCCTATAAAAAAATGATTGAAGAACATCATCAAATTCAAAAAAATGTGCAAAAAGTGCAAAATTCTCCAAAAATTATCGAAAATAATATTAATAATATAAATAAGAA
>CAMHFM010000058.1 GCA_946184595.1 uncultured Azospirillum sp. | reverse complement strand
TGGGTCGGAAATGTTGTGGCCGGGGCTGTCGTTATTATGGATAAAAATTTATCTCCGGAATTGTTGAACAATTTGAATGATTCTAAAAAATTAAGCAAAACTAAAAGAGAATATCTATATACATTATTACGTAAGGCGGAAACAAAAGGACAGGTTAAAATAGGTGTAGGGGAAGCCTCACCTCGGGAAATTGATAAATATAATATTTTGCAAGCAACATTTATGGCAATGCGTCGAGCTACGGAGAATTTAGGTATAAAAGCCGATATTGCATTAATTGATGGTAATCGATTAGATAAACAATTTCCTATTCCGTCACGGGCTGTCATTAAAGGAGATGCAAAATCATATAGTATTTCTGCCGCATCAATTATAGCCAAAGTATGGCGAGATAAAGAATTGGAAAAATTGGCGGAGAAGTATCCTCAATATGGATTTGAACGTAATGCCGGGTATGGTACCAAAGATCATATTGAAGGAATTAAAAAATACGGCATTATTCCGGAACATCGTAAAAGCTATAAACCGATTAAAGAATTTTTGAATCAGGTGAGTTAAAAAATGCGGAGAAATAAGTTCTCCGCATTTTAGGTTACACAGTAATTATTCCTCTGAAAAAGGCGTATAAAGCGCATAGCGAAATAATAATAAAGAGGGTAACCGCACATCGCTCACATTTAGAAAAAACCTTACCTTCATTGTATTGTTCATGACGTGCACGGATATAGACGGGAATACCAAGTGCTAAAATAATCACCGCTAACAATAGATATTTTAATCCGGCGGCATAAATCAGCCATAAGGCGTAAAAAGCGCCGAATATAGAAGTAAATAAAGCTGTTGAGCGGGAAATAGTTGTAGAAGAATATTCGCCGTCTTCACATAATTTCCATAAATAAGCGCAAGACATAAAATAGGCCGGCAGAACCATAACACCGGTAATACTTAACATCGTATTCCATGCATTATTTGAAAAATAAGCAAGTAATAAAAAGATTTGCATGGCGATTGATGTTACCCATAAGGAAACAGAAGGTGTACCAACTTTGTTTTCTTTAGCGAAACATTTAGGAAATGTCCCATCAGTAGCCGCCGCTTGAGGAATTTCCGCCGTAACCATTGTCCAGGCTAACCAACTGGATAAAACAGAAACCAATAAACCGATATTCATAATCCAAGCCCCGCTTTTACCCATAACTTTTTCTAAAATACCGGCGGTAGAAGGATTAGGGACAATCGCTAATTCTGCTTGTGACATATAGCCGTAAGGTAAAAGAGATAATAAAATATAAATACCTAAACAGCAGATAAAGCCGAGCAGAGTAGCTTTACTGACAGCAGAAGGCGTTTCCGCTCTTTTAGACATCACCACAGCGCCTTCAATGCCGATAAACGCCCATAATGTCACCAGCATTGTACTTTTGATTTGTGTTGATAATCCTCCAAGCTTAGCTTTGGAAGCAATTGCTTCACCCCAAAAATCACTATCGAATAAACCGAATTTGAAGACAAACAACATAATCAAAATAAAGAGAGCCAAAGGAACAATTTTGATAATTGTTCCGATAGTATTAATAATAGTTGCTTGTTTAATACCTTTTAAGACCAACCAGTTAAATCCCCAAATAATCAATGAGCCGCCGATGATTGCCGGCAAAGTATTGCCTCCGGAAAAATAAGGGGGAAAGAAGTAGTTTAAGGCATCCATAGTAATAATAGCATAACCGACATTGCCGCAGATTTGGCAAATCCAATATGACCAACCTATGGTGAATCCTGCATAAGAACCAAAACCGGCACGGCTGTACATATAAATTCCGGTTGTCATATTGGGTTTGATTTGAGAGAGGATACTAAAGGTATTAGCAATAAAAAAGATACCGACGCCGGTAATTAACCAAGCCAGCAGAACAGCGCCGGCAGAAGCTCCTTGAGCCATGTTTTGCGGTAGACTGTAAATACCACCACCAATCATGGAGCTGACGACAATTGCCGCCAGTGCCCCAACACCAAGTCCGCCGGAAATATGCTTTTCCGTTTTCGGAGAAGTGTTTTCTCTGATATTAATTTTGTGTTGTAAAGCCATGAGGAAATTCCTTCTTTACTTTGTCGGTGTAAATTTAACCGGTTCGGCATACTCAAAATTCAAAAATCCGAGAGCCGTTAAACTGTAACCGAATTCTTGCTCGATATTGACAAAGTTATGCCACATCTGAAAATCAGAATGCTTTTCAACACCGCGTAATTCCAACTCATGATTAAGTGATTTGTTGAGCCACATCCGTGCGTGCCCTTCGGCAATTTCATCATCAATATGGGTGTCAAAAAATTCCACATATTCGGCTGCCCAACCACCGATGAGATCGCCATGTTTATCTTTACCCCAACAAACACCGACACCGGTAGCAATCGCTTTGTGTTCATCTCGTTTGGCTCCGTGTCCGGCCATAATAACCTCTAAAACGGCACCATGCTTGAATTGTTTGACAATATCATCGGTTAACGGGACAATATTGCCGTGAATTTCTTTAGGTAAAACAGAAGTGTACGGAACAACGTTAAAGTTTTCGATTTTTGCTTGCATAAGCGCAGAGTCATAGCAGAATGTTTCAAACGGTTGCGGTGGAATACCGTCATTTGCTTGTCCGGCGCCGCCGGTGATAAATGCCATAGTCGGATAACGTACGCCTGTTGTCATCTTTTTTCTCCTTATCATAAATTATTGTGCGCCAATAAAGTAATTATGATTAGGGGCTTTTCAATGCAGGCATAAAAAAATCCCGTCAGTCAAAAGACTAACGGGATTTTGATTAGGTGAACGCTTGAAGAAGAACATAAGTATTCAGAATAGCCAACTCTTCTTTGCTGATACCTCGATTGAGCGATATCAACAGCAGATAGTCGGCAACCGTCTTGGGCGTTACGTCAAGCCTTTCCTGTTTTATCAGAAATTTCATCATCGCAATGAGTTTTTCCTGAATGTAGGCGAAGAGGTTATGCTCACGCAGGGCATTGCTTGACAAAGCCAACATGACGGTGCTGGCGTTACTGAATAATCTGCCGTCGAAAATGAAATCAATGATTTCACTCGACAGATAACCGCTTTGGAAACTCCTTAAAATAAAACGGTAAGTAATCGTTTTTAAGTCACTATATTCCTTGAGATTAATCCGGAGCAGGTAGCGCGTAATCAATGCAACCTGTCTCTCCCAAAGGATACGGTCTTCTGTGACGGTCAGGGCATGATCCCACTTGCTCAGATCTTCATAACCATGCGCTTCGCAGTACTCAACAGCCTTGACAACGTGCTTTGTTGTGGTCAACAGAGAAGGACGCCTTTTGTGGCTGTCTATCATCTGCCATTCATAAATCTGCATAAGCGAATAGATAATTAACAAGGAAATCTCTTCTTTGCTGAGGGGGCGCTCAAGAGCCTTTTCAAACAAAGATAAGGCAATGTCTTCCGCACTTTCTGCAATAAATCCTTCTTGTTGCGCAACCGTCATTAGCATTGTATGCAGTTTCATTCGGCAGACACAACTGACCGGAGCTAAAAGTTTGGCATGCTTCGCGAGCAATACACCGCTGGCAACAGAGAAATAGTCTCCAAAGAAAATATAACCTAACATATTTCCGGTAAACAACTTGTTTTTAGTGGCAAGTTTGTCAAGAAACAAGTAGCTTATTTTCTTGAATTCTGTCTCATATTCAGACGGTTTTCTCTCATAGAAAAGAGGAACAACCAGATTAACTTGACGATCAATGGCGTCATCATCTGAAACCAAAGACGCTTGCAAAGCTTTTTTGAGATCATCAAGCTCAGGAAGTTTTTTGCTCTCGCAAACACTCAAGTACTCTAATATCTCAGCGTAGATATCAATCTCGTATTGCAACTTTTCCCAGAAGAGCTGAGCACAATCTTCAGAAGATGTGTTCAATTGAGCATCAGACAGAAGCAGAGCATAAAACTCTTTTTCTTTGCCGTCTTTCCAAGCCAAATAAAAATCTCGACGAACTTTTTTGGGCAAGGCATGGCTGATTTTTCGTTCTACGGCATTCAGCGTTCGTGTTGTTTTTTGTTTTTTTTCTTTCATAATAATATATTGATTAATAATTTGTCTAACTTAATCAGTATAGACAAAAAATAAAATATTGTAAAGAAAAAATCCTCTCTTTTAAGGGAGAGGATTTTCTTAAAGATGAAAATAATATTTAGAAGATAAATAATCTTAGAAGTTGTAAACAGCTCCTAAACCGAACAAGTGGATATTGCCCTTATATTTTGCGGACAAAGCACCACGACTTGCATCATTGCCTGTACCTTTCAGGTCAACTTCGGCATGTTCGGCATGAATAAATGTATAGCCGGCATTGAATGTCAACTTATCATTATATTTGTATTCTGCACCGGTAGAAAACCAGTATCTATCAGAGTCTGGAATACGCGGTGTACGAGTGTAGTTATTAACCGGAGTTTGGTCAAAAGCTAAACCGAAACGCAATTTCCATTGCTCATTGACTTGGTAGCTAGCACCAACAGAATAGAACCAAGCATCTTTCCAATTTTCATCAGTAACACTGATATTTCCACCTTTGATGGCACCTTTGATTGTTAAATCATCAAAAGAAGACCAATAAGTTTTCTGAGCTTCAGACCACTTGTCATTAATATCATGATAAGCACCGAATGTTAATAATGCCGGAGTCGTTAACTTAGCTGTAATAATTTGGTTATAAAGCATTTGCATCTGCATTGCAGGAGTTGAGGAAGCAAAAGAAATATGGCCTTTAAGTTTATGATTAACTTTACTACGATAAGAAATACCAAATCTTGTATCAGCGGTATATTCATATAAAGCACCAATAATATAACCTAAATCAGTAGCATCACCACTTAATGTTGCATTTGATGTTAAAGAATCTGCAAACACACCAGGGGGGATAGGTGCATGAGGAGCTCCATGCATAACACCATTTTTCAAAGTTGCATCAGCATATTGAGCAACGATACCACCACCGAGGGTTAAATCACAAGTTGCACGGTGAGCGTACATTGCTGTTAAGTTATAAATAGACAATTCAGATAATGTACCATGGTTAGCACCAGCCCATTGCTGAGAATAATCAGTAACCAAGCCAAATGGTGCACTCAAAGAAATACCGATAGAGTTACGAGAGTCTATCTCTTTAGAAGCAGCAACCGAAGGCAATATAATTTTATTAACAGGATGGTTCATTTTACGGTCATAGTCAAACATCTGTCCACCGAATTGAGCAGGAGCATAACCTGTAGCCCCATCACCTTTAACGTGTCCGACAATAGCGGTTGCATTAAAAGAAACCTGATTTCCCGGCTGACGAATAATAGCAGCAGGGTTATAAAAAGCATAAGAAGCATCTTCAGCTCCGGCAGTAGCACCGGCAAATGCATTACCCATACCGGCAACGGATTGCTCACGCAATAAGAAACCGGCAGCATTAGCTTGAGAAGCAAGTAAAATTGTTCCTAAAGCTGTAAGAGTTATAAGTTTTTTCATATGTTTAGTCTTTTGTAGTTAATCCAA
>CAMHFM010000057.1 GCA_946184595.1 uncultured Azospirillum sp. | reverse complement strand
AGGCCATTTGGGTCTTACTCCTAAAAAAATTAAATTTACGACGAGTATATAGAAAAAAAGCGAACTTGCAAGCAATTAATACCCACTTAACAGCGGAGCTCTTGAACCGGTATATAGCGGTGGTGTATTTCCATCGACACCTGTATTCAAGTGAACTTTACCAATTTTACGCTTTCCTGCATTTTGATAAATTTCCTTAGCCTGCTGAACTTGAGCCTTATCTTCACGGTTAACGGCCGTTGCATCATAAGGCGCGCGAGGGGTATAAAGAGCACCATCTGGCATTTGAATAGTTCCATCAGCATAAATTTTTGCCTCAAAAATTGCCTGATTATCAAAACGTCTCACAATTTGAGAACATTCATAAAAACCATCTAACTGTTTAGAAATATAAGCATTGGCTTTTTCTTCATTATAAGCGCGCATTCCGGCAGCCTGCTCAGCATTTGAACGCGCTTTCGTAATTAAAATCACGCGAGCAATCATCTCAAAAGTATCTATTCTGGTAGAATTGCAGGCCAACCCCTGTCCGGCAACAGCCCCCAATGCCTTAACCTCATCCATATAAGAAACGGGACCGTCTTCCTCTAAAGCAACAATTTCCTGTGCTTGCACTTGAAAAACACTAAAGACTCCCAAAAATAAAATACTTAAAAATCTCATATAACACTCCTTAAACAAGGCCCATTATAAAAAAATCAGATTAAAAAGCAAAAGATATCTTAAAAAAACACCCAAAAACCAAAATTAAGGTTGACAAAGCCGATGTTTTAGCTTAAAAGACTGCTAAACGTCTATAATAAGGAAAAAACAATGAAAATTTACAGTTCTTTGAAATCTAAGAAAGTACGCGATAAAGACTGCAAGTTAGTTCGCCGCAAAGGTCGCGTTTATGTTATCAACAAAAAGAACCCTAAGCTCAAAGCTCGTCAGGGATAATTTGATAATTTAAAAATTAGAAAAGTTTCAAAAACCCGCCGTTATCACGCGGGTTTTTTAGTGCCAAAAAAAAGAGGAGCAACCGCCCCTCTTTATTATTCTTTTTGAAATAGAGTGTACACCAACGATGCATATCCCATCAGCATGACAAGTATTGTAATCTTTGAATGTAAAATATTCTTTCCAATCAGAAATTCTACACCTTTTGCGCATAAGTACCACAGCAAAAGATATAGTACGCCGATAAGAACGCAAATCACTATGACAAACATAGTCATAATGACTGCCCGAAATATCCACACCATACAACAGACAAAAAATTTCTTTTGTTCGATGTCAATATACATTTCTGATATCATTTTTTCTTTCTTACTTTGAAGATAGAAAAAAGTTGCAACCATTGGAACGATAGAGAACACAGCTGCATTCATGAAATCCAACTCTGGGATAAAATAGGATGCACCCCCGGCAAGAAAAACTAAGGTTACCACTATCCCAAGTAACACACACATCCAGAAACAGCATTTCTGGGCAAACACTTTAATTTTTTCTTTCATGTTTTTTATTTTTAATAATAGACAATTTAATTTATTTTCAGCACCAACTATATCACATTTTTAAGGCTCACACAACTATTTTTTTGTCAATTTTTTTGCAAAAAATCTACATATTCCCTTCCTGGCCGAGAGAGGGTTAGGGCGGGCGCGTTATTTACAAAAGAGAGGAATTATTGGATTCAGAAACAAAAAAAACACCGCAGTCCATAACCCTGAGATGTCTTTCTTATTTGCAAGAATTATAGAAATCTTGGAGAATGAGATTAGTAATAAGATTTAAGAGAGGGAAAAGCGGAGCGTACTAAAAGCGTACGTGAGCATTTTCCCTACTCGCAAAATCTGTATTAATAATCCATTATACAAGATTTCCCTATTGCATTGGGATGATTGATATCTCAACCCGTCTATTCTGCTCTCTCCCTGCAGCTGTATCGTTTGAGGCAACAGGATAAGATGGGCCCATTCCGGCAGCACTAATACGTGAAGCAGAAATACCGCGATTTATCAAATAAGTAGCGACAGCAGAAGCTCTTTTTTGAGATAATGTCTGGTTATGAGCTAAAGTACCTGTACTATCTGTATGTCCTGTAATCTGAACATTTGTCTTATCATATTCGGCAAAAACTTTTGCAACCGAGTCTAAAATCGGATTAAATGATGTTTTAAAAACAGCGGAATCTGTATCAAAAGTAATATTACTCGGCATAATCAAACGAATTTGACCGTTTTCGGTAGAAACTTGAACACCGGTATTTAACAGCTCTTGGCGTAATTTACGCGCTTGAACATCCATATAAGCACCTGTTCCGGCACCTGCGGCAGCACCAATTCCAGCTCCCCAGGCAGCTCCTTTTTTACCACCGACCAAAGCACCGATTCCGGCACCGGCAACAGCGCCAATACCTGTTCCCCAAGCTGTTTTAGAAACTTTGCTTTCTCCGGTGTACGGATCTGTTGCACAAGCACTAATAAAAGAAACCAGCATAAACATAACAATTATTTTTTTCATTTTTATCTCCTTACAAAAAAACTACACTTACTGTAAAAAGATTCAAAAAAGAATGCAAGCATAAAAAAATCCCTCATATTTCTATGAGAGATTAAAATCTTACCTCTGCTACTTAATAGCTTCTTGAACAGCTTGTAACATTTTGAGCTGTTGCTTAGCCTCCGGAGTTGTTCCATGCGCAGAAGCAATAGCGTATCGGTTCACTCTGCTTTTGAAAAGCCATTGCTCTGTGGTGGACAATGCTTCATAAGCCTCTTTCATTTCAGTCTTGTTAACATCACTAACCGGAAGGTGAGTGCAATCTACCACTACCTGCATGCTTTGACAAGACAACACACATGCAACCAAATCTCTAGCATTCATAAAAATACGTTTTAAAAATTAGAAAAATAATAAAATTACATGCCTATAGTTATAAATAACCCCACAGGAGATTGCAAGTTTAAATTTAGAAAAAAATAAAAAAGGGGCTCGAAAGAGTCCCTTTTTTTTATGATCTGCATTCTGAACAGAAAAGTATTTTACTCAGCTTTATTCTCTATCTGAGCTTGAGCCTGAGCAGCTTCTTCCTCTTTCAGAGCCTGTATTTCTTTATCATTCTGAGCAGCCACTTTCTTGAGTGAGCGCAGAACGGTACCGGTACCGGCTGGGATCAAACGACCAACGATGACGTTTTCTTTCAAACCGTCAAGGCTATCAACTTTACCCTCAACAGCAGCTTCCGTTAAGACACGAGTTGTCTCTTGGAATGATGCAGCTGAAATAAAGGACTTGGTCTGTAAAGAAGCCTTCGTAATACCTAACAAGACAGGATCTGCAACTGCAGGATTACCGTTTTCAGCGATAATCTTAGCATTCTCTGCCTCAAAGACATCACGATCAACCTGTTCACCGACTAAGAAAGTGGTATCACCTGGTTCAGTAACTTCTACCTTGCGCAACATTTGAGAAACGATAACCTCAATATGTTTATCGTTAATCTTAACACCTTGCAGACGGTAAACGTCTTGAACTTCTTTAACCAAGTATTCTGCTAATTTTTCAACACCTAAAACGCGTAAAATATCATGCGGTGCAGGTGTTCCTTCAACCAGCATATCGCCTTTCTTAACGATATCACCGTCTTGAACAACCAAGTGATGTCCCTTAGGAATCAAGTATTCAACCGGATTACCTTTTGTCGGAACAACAGTAATACGTTGTTTTGCTTTGTAGTCTTTACCAAACTCGACCATACCGTCAACATCAGAAATCAAAGCCTGATCCTTAGGACGACGAGCTTCAAACAACTCAGCAACACGTGGCAAACCACCGGTAATATCTTTTGTCTTAGAGCTTTCTCTCGGGATACGAGCGATAACATCACCGACTTTAACTTCATCACCATTTTCAACTGTTAAAATAGCATCAACAGACATATAGTAACGAACTTCTTTACCTGATTCATAAGTAATGTGTTTACCTTTAGCATCCTTCAACATAATACTCGGTTTCAAACCGGCACTAGCTGAATTAGAACGCCAATCAACAACAACCTTAGAAACGATACCGGTTGTTTCATCTACACTTTCTTTAACAGAAACGTTATTGATTAAGTCGACCAGTTCAATCTTACCGGCTTTTTCAGTAATAACCGGAATAGTAAACGGATCCCACTCGGCAATCTTCTGTCCTTTTTTAACTTTAGCACCTTCTTTTGCCAAAATCTTAGTACCGTAAGGAACACGGTGACGAGATTTTTCACGACCTTGAGCATCGACAATAACAACTTCACAGTTACGAGACAGAACAATTAAATGTCCTTCAGAATCTGTAACAGTATGATTGTTTTCTAGCTTCAATTCACCGGCAAATGGAACTTCGACACTTGCTTGTTCAGCAGATTTAGAAGCAGCACCACCAATGTGGAAAGTACGCATGGTTAATTGGGTACCAGGTTCACCGATTGATTGAGCGGCGATAACACCGACAGCTTCACCGACATTAACCGGTGTACCGCGAGCCAAGTCACGACCGTAACAAGCTGCGCAAACACCATGTTCGCTTTCGCAAGTCAAAACTGAACGGATCTTAACTTGTTCAACGCCGGCTTTTTCAACGACATCAACATCGTTTTCATCAATCAATTTGCCTTTGTGAACCAAAATTTCACCGGTTTCCGGATGAACAATATCTTCTTGGATTGTACGACCCAAAATACGTTCACCGATAGAAACAATAACATTACCGCCATCAACAACCGGACGAACAATAATGCCACGCTCTGTTCCGCAATCTGTTTCTGTAATAACAACATCTTGCGCAACATCAACCAAACGACGGGTTAAGTAACCGGAGTTAGCTGTCTTCAAAGCGGTATCGGCCAAACCTTTACGAGCACCGTGGGTAGAATTGAAATATTCCAACACCGTCAAACCTTCTTTAAAGTTTGAGATAATTGGTTGTTCAATAATTTCACCATTCGGCTTAGCCATCAAACCACGCATACCAGCTAACTGACGCATTTGAGCAGCAGAACCACGAGCGCCGGAGTGAGCCATCATATAAACGGAGTTAATATAACCATGATCTGTCTTAGAAATGTTTTTCATCATTTCATCAGCGATTTTATCTGTACAACTTGCCCAGATATCGACCACTTTGTTATATTTTTCACCTTTAGTAATCAAACCGTTTTGATATTGTTGTTCGAATTCTTTAACTTGAGCTTCGGTTTCAGCAATAAGTTCTTTCTTAGCATCAGGAACAATCAAGTCATCCTTACCGAAAGAAATACCTGACTTACAAGCATTTGTGAAACCTAAAGTCATAATTTTATCAACGAACAAACATGTCTCTTTTTGACCACAGTGACGATATACGATATCGATAATTTCACCGATTTCTTTCTTTTTAACCAAGCGGTTAACCAGAGAGAACGGAACATTTTTATGCTTCGGTAAAATTTGTGAAACCATAATACGTCCCGGTGTTGTATCAACAATACCGTATTTAAATTCACCGTCATCGCTGACATATTCCATACGGCATTTAATTTTTGCATGAAGATCAACTGTTTTTTCAAATAAAGCCATTTCAACTTCATCGAAGTTAGCAAAAATTGAGCCCTCA
>CAMHFM010000056.1 GCA_946184595.1 uncultured Azospirillum sp. | reverse complement strand
TAATGCCGAAAGCCCTCTTCAAAACAGAATGTTTAAAATGAGGTTTATATTATAAAGACAGACAGATTTTTGATATAGATTAAATATCTCAAATTTGATTACCGCCTTTAGAAAAACAATATAACTATATTTGTATTAATTATCTTTTTGATGGGGAGAGAAAATGGCTGAGCAGGCAATTAATGATTTAGAATCCGTACAAGATCAATGGACTCAAATTTGCAGCCAATTAAAAAATGAAGTCGGCGATGTTGCTTTTGATAGCTGGCTAAAACCTTTAACACCGAGTTCTTTTAGTGAAGGTGTTATGAACATTTGTGTACCGACACGCTTTATGCGTAACTGGGTTATCACGCATTATTCTGATAGAATCCATAAAATTTGGGAAAAGAAAAACCCTCAAATAAAATCTATTAATTTTATTGTTCAAGCTGTTCAAGAAGACGGTCACGGCTTATATTCAAAATCTTGCCGCTCTTTATTAAAGAAAATTTCAAATAGCCCGTCTCCGGCAAATATTTATCAAAGCGGTATTAATTCTATTCTTGCCAACAATAATGAATTTATTGCTAATCAAGATCAATCTTTATCTGTTCCTTTGAATCCGCAGTATACTTTTGAAAATTTTGTGGTTGGTAAAACAAATGAATTTGCTTATGCTGCTGCTCGTAAAGTTGCTGAATCCCGCAATGTTTCGTTTAACCCTTTGTTCTTGTATTCCGGTGTTGGTTTAGGTAAAACACACTTAATGCATGCAATTGCCTGGCATATTAAACAACAAGATCCAAGCCGTAATATTGTTTATCTTTCTGCCGAAAAGTTTATGTATAAGTTTGTTCGTGCTTTACGCTATAAAGATACGACTGCTTTTAAGGAACAATTCCGTTCTGTTGATGTTTTAATGGTTGATGATGTTCAATTCATGGGCGGAAAAGACACCACACAGGAAGAATTTTTCTACACATTTAACTCTTTGATAGAAGAAGGACGTCAGATTATTATTTCTGCTGACAAATCACCTTCTGATCTAGAGGGAATCGAGGCTCGTCTTAAATCACGTCTCGGGTGCGGTTTGGTTGCTGATATTCATCCGACAGATTTTGATTTACGTATTGGTATTTTGGAAAACAAAGCCCGCCAATTAGGTGTTGAATTACCTCAAAAAGTTTCTGAATTTTTAGCTCAAAAAATTACATCAAACATCAGAGAATTAGAGGGCGCTCTACGTCGTGTTATAGCACACTCTCAGCTCTTATCTGATAAAGAAATCACCTTAGATATGACACAAGATGTTTTGAAAGATATGTTGCGTTCTTATGATAAAAGAACAACCATTGATGAAATTCAGAAAAAAGTTGCAGAATATTTTAATATTTCCGTTAAGGAGATGCAATCTTCTCGCCGTGCTCGTACAGTTGCTCGCCCAAGACAGATTGCTATGTATTTGGCAAAACAATTAACCTCTCGCTCTTTGCCTGAAATCGGTCGTAAATTTGATCGTGACCACACGACTGTTATGCATGCGGTTCGTAAAGTTGAAGAGTTAATTGTAGAGGATTCGACTTTAGCAGAGAACGTTGATGCTTTGCGCCGCGCTCTTGATGCTTAAGGCTTTCCCTTATTCAATAAAATCAGCCGGCTTCTTCAAAGCCGGCTTTTTTGAAAAGAAAAGATAATGTTACAGAAACAAATTGGAATCGGTGTCGGATTATACCTTTTTAATGATGAACACCAACTTTTGCTTGGTTTAAGAAAATCCAAACACGGCGAAGGGACGTGGTGTCCTCCGGGCGGACATTTGGAATACGGAGAATCTTTTGAAAAAGCAGCCGTTAGAGAAACGATGGAAGAAACAGGCATACTAGCACAAGAAAAAGACGTATCTATCGGTGGCGTTACTAATGATTTTTTTGAAGAATCCGGCAAACATTATGTTACTATTCACCTGATTGCGTCTTCCTTTTCTGGAGAACCTAAAATTATGGAATCGGACAAGTGTGCTCAGTGGCAATGGTTTGATTTAGACAAGCTTCCTGAAAATATATTTTTGCCTGCAGCTCATTTTTTAGCTCAAAATCCTTTTAACAAATAAATTTCTGTTGAATACTTGTTGTTTGGGCTTAGACAATAAAGAAAAGCGTGTTATTCTTTTGGTAATTTTAATTATATTTAATGGTACCAAAAATGAAATTTATTATCGAACGCTCTATTTTATTAAAAACTTTAAGTCACGTCCAAAGTATTGTTGAAAAAAGAAATACTATTCCTGTCCTTTCAAATGTAAAAATTGAAGCTTTACCTGATGGCATCAGTTTTAAGGCTACAGATATGGACACAGAAAGCACAGAAATCGTTGACGCAAAAATCCAAGAACAAGGTGCGACAACAGCTCCAGCTCATATGTTGTACGATATTGTCAGAAAACTTTCTGATGGTTCTGAAGTTGAATTAACATTCCCTGACGACAAAGGACAATTGACTATTTCTTCTGGAAAATCAAAGTTTTCTTTATCTTGCATTGGGGTTGAAGATTTTCCTGTTATTTCCGGTGACGCTTTACCGATTAATTTTTCTATGTCTGTTGCTGAGCTTAAAGGTGTTATTGATAGAACAAAGTTTGCCGTATCAACAGAAGAAACAAGATATTATTTGAATGGTGTTTATATGCACGCTAAAACAACCGGCGCTGCCAGCGTTTTAAGAGTTGTTGCTACAGATGGACACCGTTTGGCTTGTGTTGAAACTCCTTTGCCACAAGGTGCAGAATCGTTAAACGGCGTCATTATTCCAAGAAAAACCATCGCTGAAATTCGTAAATTGTTAGATGATACAAGCGCTGAAACAGTTGCTGTCTCAATGTCTGATAACAAAGTTCGTTTTACATTGGATAACATTACCTTAACTTCAAAATTAATTGATGGTACTTATCCTGATTATGAGCGTGTTATTCCGACAGATAATGATAAATCTTTAGAAATGAGCGTTAAAGATTTAGCTATTGCTGTTGATCGCGTTTCTGTTGTTGCCGAAAGAACTCGCGCTATTAAAATGATTACAGGATCAAACCACGTGATTATTACAACATCAAGTCCAGAATTAGGAAGCGCTCAAGAAGAAATGGAAGCTGTTTACAATGGTGAAGTTTTAGAAATCGGATACAATTTCAGATATTTACTTGATATTTTGGCTGAAATTGTCGGTGATACGGTTAAAATCAGCTTTGCTGATGCTTCTTCTCCATCGGTTATCCATGATACATCAGATTCAAGTGCTGTTTTTGTTTTGATGCCAATGAGAGTATAAAGTGAACGGTGAAGTTTTAAATATACATAATTACCAAGAATCAGTTATAAAGTCAGGAATTAAACGCCTGACTTTAACTGACTTTAGGAATTATGCCTATTTAAGATTGAATACAGGTTTAAATCCGATTGTTATCACCGGAGAAAACGGCACCGGAAAAACAAATATTTTAGAAGCTGTTTCTTTTTTAACGCCGGGGAGAGGTTTACGTTCAGCACGACTAACAGATATTAGAAGAATATCTCCTGCATTAGTTGCTAACGATTATACTCCGGGAAATACCTCTTGGGCGGTTTCTTCCGTTGTTTGCATAAATGATGATGACACAGAAATCGGAACGGGTGTTGAATCCTCTTATCGAGATTCTAGCGAAGAAACTCGTACTTATGATCGAAGAATCGTTAAAATTAATGGGCAAAAAACAACATCGCAATCCGATTTGGGGAAATATATTTCTGCTATCTGGTTAACACCTCAAATGGACAGGTTATTCCGCGGGGGTTCACAACCTCGTCGCAGTTTTTTAGATCGTTTGGTTTATGCTTTTGATATAGAGCACGCTAAACGCACAGCAAATTTTGAACATCTATACAAAGAATGGGTTCAACTCATTAAAACGGGAAAAACCGACAATTACTGGCTGAGTTCCATCGAAGAAGAAATGTCTGCAATCGGTGTCGCCATCGCCGCTGCGCGCAGAGAGCAAATAGCCAGATTAAATACTTTTATAAAAAATGATCCGGATGATGTTTTTCCTAATGTTGAATTATCTTTAGAAGGAACTATTGAGCAAATGCTCGATACCAGACCAGCGATAGATGTAGAGGACTATTACATATCTTCTTTACAAAAACAAAGAAATAATGTTCTTTACAGCGACAGTATTGATGGTGTTAACAGAACGGATTTTAAGGTATTTTATAAGAAAAAAAGAATGCCGGCTGAGCTTTGTTCGACAGGGGAACAGAAATCTTTGCTTATTAGTATTATTTTAGCACAAACAAAGTGCCAAACTATAGCAAAAGGCTTTCCTCCTGTTTTGCTTTTAGATGAAGTTGTTGCTCATCTTGATGATGCCAAAAGAGAGGCTTTATTGCAAAAAATTCGTGATTTAAATATTCAAGCATGGATCACATCTACAGATCCGGATTTATTCGTTTCTATGAGACCCAATTCGCAATTTTTCGAAGTCAGCAACAACCAAATTTACGAAAGATAACTTTTTTATTTAATGTTAAGATAATTAATCCTCTTCTTATTAACTCAAAATTGACACATTTCAGTTAATGTTGTATCATGTGTTAATCTGGTATAAGGGCTGAACGACATGGAAAATCAATATTACACACTTATTGAAAAACAAGATTTTTTTGAGATTATCGAAAATAAATTCGGAGAGTTAGCTATTTTTATCGATAGCCGCGAAGGGGCTCCGGTTAATCCTGTTCTTGAATTTGACGGCAAACAAACAGCCGTATTGAAGCGCGACAAGCATTTGTCCGTTGTTCTTGACGGTATTGATAAAGAAACTCGTGCTCCTTTAGCTGAAGCTGAATTTGTTTTGATTGTTGAATTATCTGGCAAAACTGTTGAGAGAACATACGGTGTTCCCGTCGATAACGTCGAAGATGTCGTTATTGAAGGAAAACGTACTCGCGCAGACGAATTTGTAAAAGCTAAAACAAGAGATGAGCTTATCAATAGTTTTGGGGCTGTTAAACGTTGGACCTGCGGTAAATAATATTTAAGAGGTTAAAATGATTGGATTAGTATTAGTCACACATGGGAATTTGGCTTTAGAGTTTATTGCAGCCATGCAGCATGTTGTCGGAAAGCAAGATCAGGTTGAAGCTGTTTGTATCGGCCCTGAAGACGATATGGAAACCCGTCGTGCAGAAATTTTGCAAAAAGTTGAGGCTGTCAATAAAGGTGATGGGACAATCGTTTTAACCGATATGTTTGGAGGGACGCCCTCAAATTTAGCCATTTCAATTATGGAGAAAGCTAAAGTAGAAATTATTGCGGGAATTAATCTACCAATGTTGATTAAATTGTGTTCTTTAAGAAAAGATAAATCCTTAAAGGAATCCGTTAACGGCGCTCAAGAAGCTGGCAAAAAATATATTACCGTTGCCTCCCAGTTGTTAGGATTGTAAAATGACAGAAAAAACTTTATGTGCAGAATTGCAAATTCAAAATCAAAAAGGTCTTCACGCTCGTGCTGCCGCCGCTTTTGTAAAAACTATCGAAAATCTTGATGCCGATGTCACGGTAGAACGTATCGGACAAACGGTTGACGGTTGTTCTATTATGGGATT
>CAMHFM010000055.1 GCA_946184595.1 uncultured Azospirillum sp. | reverse complement strand
GCGTATTTTTACCGTTTGATGGTTATCCCTGCTGAATCATTCCGTATCATATCTCTGGCATTATTAACGGCCTGCGTATAAAGATATGAGAGATTATATTTATCCGTACAATCATTAGCAATTTTCTGAGCAGCACCCCACTCTCCCATAGATTGAATTTTTCCAGCATCTTTATAAACTTTTACTTCATCTCTGATACAAACATTCATCTGCCCTTGCGGGGTTAATGGTGTTTTATTGGTATTAAACAAAGCACATCCGCTTAAAAGTAAAACCAAACATAAAACTTTTTTCATTATTGCGCACTTCCGTAATTTTGTAAGTTTTGAATAATTGTTGAAGCCATAGACTCAGATTCACTACCCAAGCCGGCAGATTGTAAAGCCAATTTTTTGAGGCAGGTACCGGATAATTCTTGAGCTGTTGCCGTCAACCCCTGCGCAAATAAAGTTCCGTTTTGAAATTTAGTATTGGCTTCACTGATTAAGCAGGCACGCAACCTTGTTTTAGCAGAAGCATTCGCATCAACAGTTGTAAATTTAGAAAGATCAAAACCGCCATCAGAAGAACAAGCTGACAAAGCTGTTGCAACAGCTAAAACAGCAAACAATTTAGATTTCATCACATATCTCCTAAAATATAAAAAAATAGTCTCAATCTTTTCTATCACAACTACATCAGGAGTCAAACATAAAAAAAACAGCCGTGGCATTTTACTGCGACAGCTGTTTTTTATTACGATTGTATTTCTCTGATCGTAGGAATGACTTGCCAAAAGAGTAAATACAAAACATAGATACATGCTAAAATAACAAATGCTCGAAAGAGCAATTCCCAATTAAAGACACCGTCCTTAAAAAGGATTTTTTCAAGTTTCTTTTTCATACCTGTATATATTAATAATTTAATTCTGGATAAGAACATATCATTTTTTAAATATTTTGTCTAGTCTTTTTTAGGTGTTTGAATCTTTATTTTTTTAATTGTTTTTAAAACAAGAATATGCTAAATACACGCGCATAGAGAAAGATTCTATATTTTAATAACTTAACCAATAAGGATATATTTAATGTCAGAAGTAAAAATGAAAATGATGGATGGTAACGAAGCTGCTGCTTCCGTTGCTCACCGCATGAATGAAGTCTGCGTTATTTACCCGATTACCCCGTCTTCTCCGATGGGTGAATGGGCTGATGCGTGGTCTGCAGCTAAACAAAAGAACATCTGGGGCGTTATTCCTGAAGTTCAGGAAATGCAATCAGAAGCCGGTGCTGCCGGTGCTTGCCATGGTTCATTGCAAGCCGGTGCTTTAACCACAACCTTTACGGCTTCTCAAGGTTTGTTATTAATGATCCCAAACATGTATAAAATTGCCGGTGAATTAAGCCCATTTGTTATGCATGTTGCTGCTCGTTCTTTAGCTTATCATGCTTTATCAATCTTCGGAGACCACACCGACGTTATGAGCTGCCGTCAAACCGGTTTTGCTATGCTCTGCTCTAACTCTGTTCAAGAAGCTCATGATATGGCTGCGATTGCTCAAACATCAACCTTGCGCTCTCGCGTTCCGTTTATGCACTTCTTTGATGGTTTCCGCACTTCTCACGAAATCAAAAAGATTAAATTGTTATCAGACGATGATTTACGCGCTATGTTAGAAGGTGTTGACTACCAGTTCAATGCAAAACACGCTCTTCATCCTGAATCTCCGGTTATACGTGGTACAGCTCAAAACCCGGATGTATTCTTCCAAGGCCGTGAAGCTTCTAACCCTTACTATGCTAAGGTTGAAGGCATCGTTCAGGAAGAAATGGATAAATTTGCTAAAATCAGTGGTCGTCAATATCATGTTGTTGATTACACTGGTGCTCAAGATGCTGAACAAGTTATCGTTATTATGGGTTCAGGCGGCGAAACCGTTGAAGAAACCATCGCTTACTTGAATGCTCAAGGCGCTAAATTAGGCGTATTGAAAGTTCATTTGTATCGTCCGTTCCCGACAAAATCTTTCTTGAAAGCTCTTCCTTCTACAGTTAAAACAATTTCTGTTTTGGATAGAACAAAAGAGTCTGGTTCTACCGGTGAACCTTTATACTTAGATGTCGTTGCAACAGTTGCTCAAGCTTTTGCTCACGGCGAAATCAAAGCTATGCCGAAAATCGTTGGCGGTCGTTATGGTTTATCTTCTAAAGAATTCACACCGGGAATGGTTAAAGCTGTCTTTGATAACGGCGCTAAAGCTGAACCGATTAATTCTTTCTCTGTTGGTATTAATGATGATCTGAATAAGACTTCTTTGCCTTATGACGATTCTGCTATTGATACAGAAGGCAAAGATGTTGTCCGTACAGTCTTCTTTGGCTTAGGTGCTGATGGTACTGTCGGTGCTAACAAAAACTCAATTAAGATTATTGCTGAAGACGCCGGTAAATATGGCCAAGGTTACTTCGTTTACGACTCTCGTAAATCGGGTTCTATGACCACATCTCACTTGCGTTTTTCTGATAATCCGATTAAATCAGCTTACTTAATTAATAAAGCTGACTTTGTTGCTTGTCACCAATTTGCATTTATGAACAAAGTTGACATTTTGGGTATTGCTAAAGAAGGGGCTACTTTCTTACTTAATGCTCCTTATGAAGGTAACGAAGTTTGGAATCACTTAACCAAAGAAGTTCAACAAACTATTATTAATAAGAAATTGAATTTCTATGTTATCAATGCTGTTGATGTTGCTCGTCAAACAGGTATGGGCGCACGTATCAACACCATTATGCAAACCTGCTTCTTTGCAATTTCTAACATCTTACCGAAAGATGAAGCTATTGCTCAGATTAAAAATGCAATTAAGAAAACATACAGCAAGAAAGGCGATGCTATTGTTCAAAAGAACTATGCTGCCGTTGATGCGACTTTGGAACACTTACATAAAGTTGATGTTCCGGCAACTGCAACATCTTCTTTGACAATGTCTGCTCCGGTTCCGGCTAATGCACCTGAATTTGTTAAGAAATTAACAGCAGAAATCATTGCCGGTCGTGGTGAACAATTGCCTGTTTCTGCTTTCAAAGATGTTGTTGACGGCACATGGCCAACAGCAACGACTCAATACGAAAAACGTTGCATTGCAACTGAAATTCCGGTTTGGGATGCCAGCGCTTGTATCCAATGCGGTAAATGCTCTCTCGTTTGCCCACATGGTGTTATTCGTATGAAAGTTGCTAATGAAGATGAATTGAAGAATGCTCCGGCAACATTAAAATCTGCCGATTACAAAGGTAAAGAATTTGCCGGCAAGAAATTTATCTTACAAATTTCTCCTGAAGACTGCACAGGTTGTGGTATTTGTACATCAGCCTGCCCGGTTAAGAACAAGGAAAATCCGGAACGTCATGCTATCAATATGGATCATATTGAAAACCATCTGGAAACAGAAGTTGCTAACTGGAATTTCTTTGAAACATTACCTTATGTTAAGAGAACAGATGTTGTTAAGAACTTACCGAAGACAACCCAGCTCATTCAACCATTGTTTGAATACTCTGGTGCTTGCGCTGGCTGCGGTGAAACACCTTATATTAAATTGTTAACTCAATTATTTGGTGACCGCATGGTTGTTGCTAATGCAACCGGTTGTTCTTCAATTTACTCTGGTAACTTACCGACCACACCTTATGCTAAAGATGAAAAAGGCCATGGTCCGGCTTGGGCTAACTCTTTGTTTGAAGATAACGCCGAATTCGGTTTGGGTATGAGATTTTCTATTGATCAACAAACCTCATTCGCTAAATCTTTATTAGAAGGCTTAAAAGACAAAGTTGGTTCTGTTGCTGAAAAGATCTTAAGCAACCCACAAAGCAACGATGCTGAAATTGATGCTCAACGCGATAACGTTAAAGAATTACGCAACGCTTTGAAGAACATTAATTCTGCAGAAGCTAAACAATTAAATGAATTAGCTGACTACCTGATTAAGAAATCTGTATGGATTATCGGTGGTGATGGTTGGGCTTATGATATCGGCTTCGGCGGCTTGGATCACGCCATTGCATCCGGAAAAAATATCAATATCTTAGTTTTGGATACAGGTGTTTACTCTAACACCGGCGGTCAACAATCTAAGGCTACTCCAATGGGCGCAAGTGCTAAATTTGCAACCGCAGGTAAAGCTTTACCGAAGAAAGATTTGGGTATGATTGCCATGAGCTATGGTAATGTTTATGTTGCTCAAGTTTCTGCCGGTGCTAATGACTTGCAGCTGATCAAAGCTATGAACGAAGCTGAAGCTTATGATGGTCCGTCTATCATTATTGCTTACAGCCACTGTATTGCTCAAGGTTTCAACTTAGCTGATGGTTTGGAACACCAAAAAGCAGCTGTTGAAACAGGTAGCTGGGCATTGTACCGTTATAATCCGGATAACATTGCCGAAGGTAAAGCTCCTTTGATGTTAGATTCAAAGGCTCCTACCCGTCCGTTATCTGATTATATGTCTAACGAAACACGTTTCCAAATTGTCAATAAGGCTAATCCGGAACGTTATGAGACCTTATTAAATAAGGCCCAAGAGAACGCTAAAGAAAAACGTTCTCTGTTAGAACATATGTCTGAATTTGCGGTTAAAGCCGGCGAATAATCAGATAAAAGAAGTTTACTTCTGACAAAACACTCCTAATCAATCCGATTAGGAGTGTTTTTTTATAAAAAACTTGACAAAATAATAGGGCTATATCATAAATGACATACAATAAATTATTATTATTCACTAAAATTATTATAATATGAACACAGAAAAATTATTTAGGTTAAATTCTACAGAATCAGAGATTTTTGTGGAATTACAGTTAGTCTTATCAAACCGTTTGACGGAATTGATCGGACTGATTAAGGCAGGATATGGTATTTATCCTGATGTTTTGAATGCAGTTGTTATGTTTGGCGAAGAGAAATATATCTCAGAGATATTGTCAGCAGGACAACAGCACGAAAAATATAATGAGCAAAATCTTCTCGCGTGGCTGCAAGGCTACTATGAGGAAAATTGGCACGACAAAGTCGGAGAATATAAATTTATCCGCATTGCACGCAATCACTTGACCGCTAAAGAATGTGAAAAGTATCAACTTTGGGATGCCTTAAAGTATACCAATAAAGCATTTGCTTTGGAGACGTTGGCTAAAAATAAGGGAATTGAATTTATTAAGCAGTATTACATCAATAAATTCTGGAATAAATCTCTCTCCTCTCTCGAAAAAGAAGAAGCCAAAAGGGTTGAAAAATTCTTGTGCAAGGAGCAAGAGCATGATTTTCTTTATGCGTATGACTGTCTTGAAACTCTCGGATTATCCCATTCCGGCTGCCAGTATATTGCCTTAAAAGGCAATTATCGCCTGCTCTTAAACTTAATTTCTTGGTATGGTTATTTCGCCGACTGGAAGGAATGCAGGACATACTGCTTAGAAGTTCTGCAGAGAGCAGAAGCTTCTCTATCCACAGAGGAACTAAAAGACTTTAAGGAATATCAGCGTCGATTTCGCTAGAATTCAAACAAAGAACACCCCTTGTCTCTCCGACAAGGGGTGTTCTTTTATAAAAGACTCAATTAAACAAGATTTAACTTGAATTTTTGATAAATATTGGAATTACATTTTTCCAAGAAAAGGTTGGTGA
>CAMHFM010000054.1 GCA_946184595.1 uncultured Azospirillum sp. | reverse complement strand
TTCCGGATATTTAATTTTACGGAAATAACGAGGATTTTTCCCGACACGGGATAAAATTTCATAACTGATTGTTTGTGCATCCCGGGCAATATCATCAAGTGTATAATAATCAGAGATAATATCAGCCATATCGCCAATTTGAAGATTGTCGATATCCGTCACATCGCAAATAATGTTATCCATTGAAATCCGCCCTAAAATTCGCGCTTCGTGAAGTTTGTCGCACATATTGAAAAAGACTTTTCCTGTGTTGGAAAGAGAGCGTGGAATACCGTCACCGTATCCGATGGAAACAATCGCAATTTTACGATTTGACGTTGCGCGATAAGTCGCTGAATAACCGACAAACTCGCCTTTAGGAAGGTTAGCAATTTCTAAAACCGGAGCTTTAACCCTAACGACGGGTTTCATCTGATTTTCACGATAAGGTGCTGTATTAATACCATACATAGCAGCTCCTAAACGGACAATATCAAATTGATACTCACTTCCCAAAAATGTGCCGTCAGAAGCTGAGAGCGTAGCTTCGAGCTTCGGAAAATAAGTGTCTTTGAGATAAATAAACATATCGAGTTGATGCTGATTCATAAAATGGTCTTTTTCATCAGCACAAGCAAGGTGAGAAAGAACTGTTCCAAATTCTCTTAAATCTTCTGAAGACATATTTTCCAAGTCACTTTCTCTAAAACCAAGACGATTTAAGCCTGTTTCAATTTGAATAGCAGGCTTAATGCCCGGAATCCGATTTTGTTTCCAGAATGTCAACATAGTCGGTGAACTGATAACAGGAATCAAGCGTGCATCAATAAAATCATCCAAACTATCTTCGCCGATACCTTGCAGAACAAAAATTCGAGCATCAGGAACAACTTCTCTGATCTTTGCACCCTCGCATCCATGAGCGACAAAGAAACAGCGGCATTTGGCATGGTCATAAAGCGTTTGTGCAACTAAAACATCATCCAAGCCGTAAGCATTATCCTTAACCACGGCGGCGGCTTCAGATTTTGGAGCAAGCTGCTGTAATAATTTATAATTAGCCACCAGATTATCAAGATTAATTTCTAAAATTGGTCTTGTCAAAATACTCATCTCGACATATTATCCTTATCAAATTAAAACGGAAACAGATTAGATGCAGTTTATCGATACCCATACTCATTTGCAAGATGATAAGTCAAGTAATGCAACGGAGATTATCCGAAAAGCATACATGGCAGGGTGTCAAAAAATGATTTGTGTATCAGCAAAAGAAGATGATTGGGAAAAAATTGCTGAGTTTACAAACGTATTACCGGAAAATATTGTCCCTGCCTTTGCTATTCATCCGTGGTATGTGTCGGAATTAAATGATAATTGGTCAGAGCGTTTAGCAATGATGTTACAAAAATTTCCGCAAGCATTAATCGGAGAATGTGGACTTGATGGCTTAAAACCGAATGTTGAAAAACAAAAACAAGTCTTTGCCGAGCACATTCGATTAGCTGAAGAGCTTAAACGACCGTTGATTATCCACGCAGTTAAAGCTGTTGCTTTAATAGAAGAATATTGGGATAAATTGCCCCAAAAATTTGTCATACATGGCTATAACGGCAAAGTTGAGTTTTTGAAAAAGATCATTCAAAAAGGCGGATATATCGGGGTGGGCAACGGTTTATTGCGGCATCCTCAAGCTCAAGAGCTCTTATCTTTTATTCCGCTGACTAAAATTTTATGTGAAACTGATGCACCGTTTCAAAGGGAAGGTTCTTGGCAAATAAAAGAAATGATGGAAAAAATTTCAAATTTGCTTAAAATACCACTGGAGCAATTAAGTTCTCAAGTATATCAAAATTCATTGGAGTTTATAAAATGACTATTTCCCCGAGACTAATGCGTACCGGATTATTGGTCGGAGAGCATGGTATCCAAGCCTTACAACAGGCAACGGTAATGATTGTCGGTGTCGGTGCGGTGGGCGGATATGCTTTGGAAGCAATTGCCAGAGCCGGTATCGGGAACATTATTGTTGTTGATTTTGATAAATTTGATGAGACAAACATCAATCGCCAGATATTAGCGCTATCTTCCACAATAGGTCGCAAAAAAGTTGACGTTGCGCGCGAACGCATTAAAGAAATTAATCCGGATTGTGTGGTTGAAACCAAAGATTTATTAGTCAGCAGTGAAACTTTACCAACATTACTAGATGCCAAAGTTGATATGGTTATTGATGCGATAGATTCCTTAAATGCCAAATGTTGCTTAATTGAAGAATTGGTGCGTCGAGATATTCCTTTTATTTCATCAATGGGAGCCGCACTTAAAACAGACACAAATCGGATTAAAATCGGTACATTAGATAAAACGGTTAATTGCTCATTGTCCCGATTGGTGCGCCAACGCTTACGTCGTCGCGAGGTTGATATTTCAAGAGTGAAATGTGTCTACTCCGATGAGCCGGCACAGCAACAGGCGATTTTAACAAGCAAAACGGAAGGAGAAAGAAACACTTTAGGCTCCTTACCGACCATAACCGCTATTTTTGGTTTAACAATTGCCAATGAAGTTATAAAAACTTTAGTGAACAAAGGAAAATAAAAATGATGCAGCCAACACCGAAATCTTTGCGTCTTCATATTGCTTTATTAGGGCGGGTAAACGCCGGAAAATCGAGCTTTTTAAACTTGGTAACGGGACAAGAAGTTTCGATAACGTCTCAATTAGCAGGAACGACGACCGATGTTGTCGAAAAAACACAAGAGTTATTGCCGATTGGTCCTGTTGTGTGGCTTGATACGGCCGGTTTTGGAGATGAAACCGCTCTGGCTGATAAACGTTTGGAAAAAACTAATCGTATTTTAGATAAAGCAGATATTGCGATTTTGGTTTGTGAGGGTAATCATTTCGGTAAAGAAGAGGAGACAATCGTTGCCGAATGTGATAAGCGCAAAATTCCTCTGATAAAAGTATATAATAAAGCTGATTTATATGAATGCCCGAATGACGGTATTAAAGTCAATGCTCAGGATCAAAGCAGTCGCGACAGAGTTTTGAATGAGTTAAAAGCAGAGTTAATTAAACTTGTGCCTGAAGATTTTATCAAAGCTCCGGCTTTATTGGGAGACTTGGTACCGCCACATAGCACGATTATTTTAATAACACCGGTAGATAAAGAAGCCCCGAAAGGGCGGTTGATTATGCCACAAGTGCAGGCAATTCGGGATGCGTTGGATTATGACAATGTTGTTCTCGTGGTTAAAGAAACGGAATATGAACAAGCTCTGCAAAGTTTGAAAAATAAGCCGGATTTAGTGGTTTGCGACTCCCAAGTCGTTGATTTTATGGTCGCAAAAACACCACAAGACATCAAATGCACGACTTTTTCGATTTTGTTTGCACGCTTAAAAGGGGATTTGCTCAAAATGGCGGAAGGAGCGAAAGAAATTTCCAAACTTCAGGACGGCGACAAAGTTTTGATTGCGGAGGCATGCACGCATCATGCCATAGATGATGATATCGGTAAAGTTAAAATTCCGAATTGGCTGAAAAAGAAAACAGGGAAAAATCTGCAAATAGATCATGTTTCGGGCTGTGTTTTCCCTGAAAATCTGCGAGAATATAAATTGGTTATCCAATGCGGTGGTTGTACGCAAAATCGTCGGGAAATTTTATCAAGAATCCATAAATGTGAGCAAGCAGGTGTAGCAATTACTAATTATGGAATCTGTATTTCAGAACTCAAAGGCGTGTTAGATAGGGTGATGACCCCATTTAAATAATGTCTCTATCCGTTATAAATTAAATATTAACAGACAGGGAGTAATATATCCTAAATGTAAGAAAAGCAACGGGAGATTTTGATGGCTGAAGATGAAAATCTGACATCGATGGAAAAAAGAGGTTTCTTTGGAGAAATAGGGCATATTTTGAAAGAAGAATTAAACCCTAAAAACGATGTTATCGGCAGAATGATAAAAGAGAATCAAAAGTTAGGATTTGATGCCCTTTTCAAAAAAATAAGAAATGCCTTTAAACAGGAGTTTAAGCCGGAAACCGATGCTTGGAATACGATAGGAAATACGTGGCTTGAAGCAACATTATACGAAAGGGCAAGACTGCCGAAAATAAATAAATCTGCAGAAAATAATCTGTCAAAAGAAGATAAAAAAGCCCTAGAAAATCAAAGAAAAGTCGCTTTAGGCAGAACAAAATATTCTGCAGGAAAAGCACGCTCTAATGCTGGTAAATCTTTATTAAAAAGCGGCGAAAAAACGCTTCAATATGCTGATAATTTGCTGAAATCAGGTATAAAAAATATATTTAGAGGATTGCTTAAAGAAATCAGAATAATTATTGACATCATCGCTGCAATTTTAACAATAATATTCGGAATAATAAAAATCGCATTTGGTGTTCTGATATTTTGTACGCTTATCGGCATTAAAGCCGGAAAAAGAAAGATCTCAAATGGTGTTTCGACGATTAGTCAAGGATTTGGCATAATCTTCAAAATGGTGGCAAAAATTATTTTGGGTATCATACAAGCAATTTGGGGTATGATACAAATCGTTCGCGGAATATGCTCTTCTGCGGTAGGGGTTATAATGAAAACAATTGCTCAAATATTGAGTGGTAAAGGGCAAAAGTTGCAGAAGAAAGGTGTTGAAATGATACAGGCGGGTGATCCGGATATTGAAGCCCCTCAAGCTGAGCCTGATACAGCCAAACAATCCTCAGAGACAAACAATACCGAAACTCAGGAGACGAGTTCAGTTAAACCGGAAGAGTCGAGCAAAACACCGGAACCAACTGGCGACACCACCATTGAAGCCAGTACCAACACCGCTAACAGTGAAGAGAATATTTCTCAGGAAAATAAGAGCAATAATGAGCCTCCGCAAGAGGAAGAAAAAGCCAATGTCGCTGAAGAAATTCCGGTTGAAGAGCCTAACAAAGGGCCGTCATTGAGCGATATGGCTCAAGATGTTGCTATGATGCTCGGTAGCGGAGCTTTTATGAATCAGCTCATGCAAAAGAATAATGAAAATAACGATAAAAACGCAGAAGAACAAATTGTTAGCGATAATACAGAAGTTTCAGCAGATTTTATTTCTGCCAAAAAATGGGATGCGATTTACAGAAAACGCGATATGGTTAAGATGCGCTATGATGCCCTCAAGCAAAGCGGATTAGGATATAGAGCCGTTGAGGAGTTATCTCGTTTTGAAAAACAGTTGAGAAGTCGTGGCAACAAAGGCGATTTTGGCTTGAGTGAAGAACAAGTCGCTGCCTTTAAGTTGGAAAACAAAGATAAATTTGTAGAGTGGCGTCCGAAAGAGGAAATAACGGCAGATACAGACACTCAAGAGGCAACTGAAGAGCAGGGTATAACGGATAATCAGAATATAACGGATGATCAGGGCTCATCAGAATAAAAATTTAATAAACACACATATTAAACAAATGTGACAATTTCCATAAAGCCCCTAAAAAGATAGACAAAATAAGCGAAATTTGTTATAATAAATTAAATGTTAACAGATAGAGAATAAAATATCTCTAAATACCCGGAAATAATAGGAGATTCTGATGGCAGAAAAAGGAAATTCAGGTTCACCAAACAATGCTATTATTGATATGGTAAAAGCTGAGAGAGAAAATCAGCCATCAACAAGTATATTTAAAAGGATAGGGAATGTCATAAAGGAAGAATGGAGCCCTAGCGATAAACG
>CAMHFM010000053.1 GCA_946184595.1 uncultured Azospirillum sp. | reverse complement strand
TTCAGGCGCCCGCACTTATGCTATTAAAAATGAACTTTCCCGTTTGGAACTGGCTATCCATATGTTGGTTTTGGATAAGTTAGCCGCTTATGGATTTACCACAATTACTGTTCCATCTTTGGCTAAGCAAAAACCTTTGTATGGTATGGGTTATTTACCGTTTTCCGGTGATGAAATTTATTATATGCCGGCAGATGATTTGTATTTATCCGGAACGGCCGAGCTTGTTTTGAACTCTCTGCACGCAGATGAAATTTTGAATGAAAATGATTTACCGATTACTTATGCCGGATTTTCACCATGTTTTCGTCGTGAAGCCGGTGCTGCCGGTAAAGATACACGCGGTTTAGTTCGGGTTCACCAATTTATGAAAACAGAGCAATTTGTCATTTGCAAAAACGATATCAATGAAAGTGAAAAATGGCACCAAAAGCTTCTCAATATTTCTGAAGAAGTTTTACAAGATTTAGAATTGCCTTATCAGGTCTTGGATATTTGTACCGGTGATATGGGCGCACCGAAATATCGTCAATATGACTTGGAAGCTTGGGTTCCATCTCAAAATTGTTATCGTGAAACGCACTCTTGCTCTAACATTACCGATTGGCAAGCCAGACGCACCAATTTACGTTATCGTGACAATGCCGATGGTAAAGTTAAGTTTGCCCACACTTTAAATAATACCGGTATTGCAACACCGCGTGCTTTGGTTCCGTTTATTGAATGTCATCAAAATGCTGATGGAACTGTTAATATTCCGGTTAAATTACGTCCTTATATCGGCGGAAAAGCTAAAATTGGCAAAAATGCTTAATAAAAAAGACAGATCAAAATGATCTGTCTTTTTTATTCTTCTGAACTTAGTTTTACCCATTCTTGAGAAGAAAGCGTTAAATTCTTAAGCGTGTAATTACGCTTTTTTTCGCCATAAACAAAACGAATTTCTTCTTCACGTGTTAATTCGATACGATCTCCTTTGGCAAAGCCTGCTATCGGATCACTGGTTTTGAGAGATTCTCTTCGAATAGAAGCACAAATCTTGCGGTTGTATGCCCCGGTTTGTTTTTGCTCATGTTCTTTATTCTTCTCATCACGATATATGAGTACTTTGTCTTCGCACTGCATACGGATAATCACAATGTCACCATCCCTTCCGAATTTTAATTAATAATTAAATACATAATATTTCTCGTATTTCGTGGAATATCACACGTTTTTCATTCTTGTCAATGGAATTTGCTTAAATTTAAAAAAACCTCTCTGAACAAAATGTTCCGAGAGGTTTTTTGTTACGGGCGCAACTCCAACTCTGTCTGGTATTTTGCCATTCCACTCCCATACATGATTGACATGGTCAAGTTGTCAAGGTCAAAAGAACCTTCAGAGAGACGAGACAAACTTACAGTATCGCCTTCTTTATAGACGGCATACGTGTCTATACACAGATCAAGGCGGAGCTCATCCTTTGAGATTTCGCCGTAAATAGTTTTCTCGAACGCAGCTTCTTTCTTCGACATTTTATTATTCTCATCGAAGAAAGTGTAGATTTTCTTAGAACAGTTAATGCGAATAGCAACATTTTTTCCTCTGTTGTAACCAAGACGCACAAGTGTTCCTATTACCTCAACACTAAACGGCTGGCCGTCAGACTTTTTGGGCTCCAGCGCCTCAAGACCAGAGAGTTTTGACAACGTCAGATTCTCAAGTCTGTATTTACCGTTGTCAACCTCATCATCTTCTTCATCGTAATCGTAATCATCTTTAAAATCTTCTTTTTCATCAACAAAGCGAGTGAGTCTCACTTTATCGCCTTCAGAAAAGATTCCGATTGGATGGCTCAGGTTTGTTTGCTTTTTAGGAATGACTGCACAGAGCCCCTTAAAAGGCTCTTCTAGCTCCTTCCCTCCCTCATAGACCTTAACTTTGCGATTGCATCGTGTACGAATGATGATGTTTCCTTGGTGTTGTGCGATGTGCTCCAGCTCACCGACAACATAAATGCTTACTAATTTCATACGCTATAAAATTAAAAAAACAAAATAATTACTGTATAATATCTCACGTGTCTGTAAGATATTATACAGTTTTTTATTTTGCAAGTTTTTTGTTTGTCTATAATTGTCCAAGAGCTAATTCGATACGGCGCAGGGTTTCTTCCTTACCTAAAACGACAGCTAATTCTGTTGCTCCTCCCGGTGTGGTTTCCTTGCCACTCAGTGCAATACGAACCGGATACAAAATTTGCCCGTTTTTCATCTCTTTTTCGGCAGCAACTGTTTTTAAGCACTCAAACAACGCTTCATTCGTCCACTCATTTTGATTTTTGAGAGCTTCATGAGCATATTGCAATCCTTGTTTAGCAATTGTTTCATCTGTTTTCATCTTTTTATTGATAAACAACTCATTGCCGTAAGTCGGTAAATTTTCTATGAAATCAACTTGCTCAACAATATCTTGCAATGTCTCAATACGTGGTTGCATAACGCTGCTCAATGCTTCCAAATTAACCTTACGGGTTAAGGCTTTTTCATAATACGGCATTGCTAATTTATGGAATTCTTCAGCACTCAGATTACGAATATACTGACCGTTCATCCATTTTAATTTTACGCCGTCAAAAATTGCCGGAGATTGGTGTAAACGTTCAGCGGTAAAGCATTTTTTCAGTTCATCCAAAGAGAAAATTTCTTGCTCTGTTCCCGGATTCCAACCTAATAAAGCAATATAATTCAAAATTGCTTCCGGCAAATAACCTTTGGCGACTAAATCTTGGAAAGAAGCATCACCATTACGCTTACTCAATTTATGTTGTGCATCTTTCATAACCGGCGGCACATGAACATAGATCGGTGGTGTCCAGCCGTAAGCTTCATAAAGCAAGTTATATTTCGGTGTTGAAGAAATATACTCATTACCCCGGACGACGTGCGAAATTTGCATCAAATGATCATCAATAACGTTGGCAAAATTATATGTCGGCATTCCGTCTGATTTTAACAGGACGCCTTCATCCAATTCGTCATAGTCAATTTCAATATCCCCATAAACGACGTCATGAAATTTTGATTTTCCAGTTTTATTAATTGTTTGGCGGACTGTAAATTTTTCGCCTTTAGCAATGCGTTCGCGGGCTTCTTCCTTAGTAATAAATTTACACGGATCCTTAAATTTAGCAAATTTAGCGGCTAAATCTTCTTCCTCATTTTCTTCTTCATCCCCGTTGTCGGCGCAAAAACAATAATGAGCTCCACCCAAATCAACAAGTTTATGAGCATATTCGGCATAAATCGGTTTACGCTCAGATTGAACATATGGTCCATAATTACCACCAATATCCGGTCCTTCATCCCAGAGCATACCAACCCGTTTCAAAGTAGCATAAATAATATCGGTTGCACCTTCGACATAACGTTTCTGGTCCGTATCTTCAATACGTAAAATAAATTCACCATCAGAGGCTTTAGCTATTAAATATTCATACAAAGCCGTTCTTAAATTTCCAATGTGCATATAGCCTGTCGGGCTTGGGGCAAATCTGGTTCTTACTTTCATCTCTCACCTCTACTGATTTATTAAAACTTTTGCGGCGGCACGCGCTTCATCCGTAATGACCTCTCCGGCCAACATACGGGCAACTTCCTCGTGTCGCTCAATATCATTTAATTCTTTTACTGTTGTCGTTGTTATATTATCAACCGTATATTTTTCCACTTTAAAATGATGATTTCCACATGCTGCCACTTGCGGAGAATGGGTCACAACCAAAATCTGAACGGTTTTAGCTAAGCGTGCTAATCTCTCACCGACAGCTTGAGCGGTTGCTCCACCAACACCGGCATCCACCTCATCGAAAATCATTGTTCCGATATTTGAACTTTGAGCTAAATTAACTTTCAGAGCCAACATAAATCTGGCCAATTCGCCCCCTGATGCAATTTTATTTAATGGGCCTTGCGGAGAATTCGGATTAGTCGAGACGGTAAAAGCGACACTGTCAAATCCTTTTTCATTCCAACCTGTTTCATCATTTTTTTCAATCAGCGTCATAAATTTGGCTTTTTCCATTTTTAACGGCGGTAATTCTACCATAACCTTTTTATTCTTCAGCTTCTCGTAATTTATTTAAACCTTCTTCCCCATATTCTATAGCCGTTAATTTCTTTTCAAAATCAGCTAAAACAGAGGGTAAATCACCTATTGTCGTTTGATGTTTTCTGGCTAACCCACGTAAAGCGAACAAGCGCTCTTCTATGCTTTCCAGTTCGTTTTGGTTCATCGTAATATTAGAAGCTAATTCTTCCAATTCATTAACGCTTTCATTGACGTCAATAGCTGCCTGTTCAAGCATTTCGGCTAATATTTTATATTTATCATTTACTAGTGCATTTACCTTATCTACAGCATTTTGGGCTTGACGTAATGCGCTTTGAATATTTGCTCCTTGTGTCAAAGCTCCGTATGCATCATTGATGCTTGCAACAATTTTTTCTGCATTCATTAATTCTTGCCGACGCTGCGAAAGTGTTTCTTCTTCATTCTCTTGGATATTCATCTTGCGTAATTCATCAACCCAATGACGAAGGTTATCTTCATCCGTTTTGGCTTTTTGAATATCCTGTTCGGCAGTTTGTCGGCTTTGACGGGCTTGCTTATACATTTTCCAGCATGCAGCTGTTTTATTTAATTCTTCCTTATAACCACCATATAAATCCAAAATATCAAGATGATTAGCTTGATTTAGCAATCCTTGATTGTCAAATTGACCATGAATTTCAACAAGAAAACGACCAATTTCTTTTAGAATTTTTGCAGAAACCGGTTGATCATTAAAGAAAATCTTTCCTTTTCCTTCTGTATTCAAAGTTCTTTTGATAACAATTTCATCTTCTGCTTCTAATTCATATTCATCAAGCAATGTTTTGAATTCGGGATTAGTCGGAAGTGTAAAAGTTCCGGTAACTGATAGTTTATCCTCACCATAGCGAACTAAGTTTGTTTCGGCTCGATTTCCAAGCAGCAATCCTAAAGAATCAAGTAAAATTGATTTTCCTGCACCGGTTTCTCCCGTTAAAACGCTTAAGCCTGACTTAAAATCTAAGTCAAGCTTATCAATTAAAACTACATTGCGAATTGACAGGGAAGAAAGCATCTATCTTTAAACCTTATTCCTTCGTCACTAATTTTTTAGCCTCATGGCTCCAAGTACTATCAGGATAATTATAAATCAAGACTTGTGCTGCTTTTCCGGCTTCATCAGGTAAGCCCATAATCGTATAAATTTCTGTTTGACGATATAGTGCTTCTTCAATATGTGATGTCGTTTGATATTTAGTGACAACTTCTGAAAAGCGATTTAAGGCAGACAGATAATTTTGTTGTTTGAGATAATAGCGACCGATCTCCATTTCTTTACCTGCCAAATGATCAACTGTTAAATCAATTTTGGCGCGAGCATCTTTAGCGTAGTCACTTTCAGGGAAACGCATTACCACATTATTTAAAGCATCCATTGCTTTTGCTGTAACGCTTTGATCTTTTTCCACACCAGTAATTTGATCATAATAACATAAGGCCTTTAAGTAATACGCATATGCAATATCTTTGTTTCCGGGATGGAATTTAATAAATCTATCAAGACTGATAATTGCATCATCATAGGCTTTATCTTTGTAATGAGCATAAGCCCCCATCAATTTAGCTTTAACAGCCCATTTAGAATAAGGATATTCTAATT
>CAMHFM010000052.1 GCA_946184595.1 uncultured Azospirillum sp. | reverse complement strand
GCTGCTCCCGTTTAACTAAAGAATATGAGTGGATCTTGAAGAGCGGAAACCAATCATATTAAAACGAAAGGAGATCTTTTCCAAATGATTGCTGTTGGTATTGACGTTTCTAAATCCAAAAGCACAGTTGCCATTCTCAATGGGGATGGCAGCATACGTGCCAAGCCCTTTAATGTGCGTCACACCGCTGACGAACTACTGGCGCTGGTCAACTACATCAAAGGGACTTCGGAGGTTCCCACAATCCTGATGGAACCAACCAGCCACTATCATTATCCGCTTCTGAAAGCGTTCCAGGAGGCTAATCTGCCTGTCTGTCTGATTAATCCCTACCAGATGAAAAAGTATGGAGATACTGCGCTTCGTAAGGCAAAAACAGACAAACGGGATTCTCTCCGAATCGCACAGTATGCTCTTGAAAAATCCTACTCGCTAATTCCGTATACGCCTTCCGACCAGAAGTATGAAGACCTTAGATTTCTGTCCAGACAGTACAGCCAAAGGATTTCAATACTCACGGTCAATAAGGTCCAGTTATTAGCTCTTTTGGACCAAACAATGCCTGGTATAACATCACTGCTTCCTCTTAAAAGCAGAGATCCGGATAATTGTGTGCTGTTGCGGTTCGTCAAACGCTTTAAGTCGTTTGATATGATTCGAAAAATGGGTAAAACACGCTTCTTGGAAAGCTTTCAACTTTTGGTCAGAAAAACAAAAGACCGGTGTGCGGGCACCAAGGGTTTGCGCATTTATGAGTTAGCGCTTAACAGCGTTACCACACGCGGAGATAATCCTCTAATGGCTATGACGCAGGAGCAATGCGTAGCTCTTATCTCTACGTCTCAGAAAGCTGCGGATGAAATAAACCTGCAAATGAGGACCATAGCCGAAACCTTGCCTGAATATAAAGTGCTTCGCGCAATGGCAGGGGTTGGGGACCGTCTCGGGCCGGTTATCCTTGCGGAAATTGGTGATGTTCGTCGCTTTCATAGCGGGAAAGCACTTAACGCCTATGCTGGCAATGATGCGCCTCCGTACCAGTCCGGACAGTTTGAGAGCCGGAATCGTCACATCTCCAAACGTGGCAACCCGGCTCTCAGAAAAGCTTGTTTTGAGGTTATGCAGGCGCTCAAACTAACAAAACCTCAAGATGATCCTGTTTACCTTTTTTTGGCCAAAAAAGAACAGGAAGGAAAACCTTATAACGTAGCCAAGATGGCTGCCGTAAATAAGTTCCTGCGGATCTACTACGCTCGTGTAATGGAATTGTATAAGTAAATCCGTTCACCATTTATATTATAACCGTTTTTGAATGGCCTGCAATAGCAGGTCTGGTTAAGGTCGCCTTTATTTAATTTTCAATAGTTTCAATTTTTCTAAAAAAACTCTTGACAAACATTAGCAAGATTTATCATAACAACTCTGCTGATATAAAAAGTGCAGTTGTTCTAAGTTCAAATAGCCTTTAATATTTACCAAAACAAATAATCTGACCTTCAGAATTTGGTGCTCTAGTAGGATAAAATCTAATAGTTTTTCAAAAAAATGAACACCCTCTTCTTGAAAACGCACCTTCATCAACTTTAAAAAATCTTTTATTGTGATATTATCCGCATACGATATGCGGTCATCCATTGTATCCAAAAAATATTGCAACTCCTTTTCCATCTTACTACAAAGCTCATTCCAAACATATAAATTGTCCGTAGTGTTAATTTCTGTTTCTAGTTTCTCGTATAGGGCACCTTAGTCTTTCTGCGAACTAACCTTTAATAAATCAATTTTTTGTTCAAAGAGACCTGTTACGGACTGATGAATCAAGTAAGCGCTTCGCATATTAGAAATAATTTTAGATAAAGCCATATTACCGGCATTCTTCGATCCTTTAATTAGTGATAAGTTGGCTGTCACTGGCTTACAAACAAATAACATTAATACTTGATTTAATACAGAGCACTGATTTTCAACAGCTAATGAATTGAAAACTTCTCTGTTTTCCTTCAAATTTGACACCTGGTTAGCAGGTCTGAATTTGTAAATCGTATTTTCCATTTTATTAATAAACATATCATATAATTGCAGATTCTTTTCTTTACTAATTCCATCCCACTCGGTAATCTTTATCTGAGAATTTTTCGTTGAACCTCTTTCTGCTATTATATGTTTTTCATAGTTTTCAAGCTTCTTAACATAATCTTCCATGTGATGTGGCAGACTGAATTCAACAGCATTTTGTACCTTCAACTGCGAAGCAGAAAACCCGGTTGTACCACGCAAATGAATCAGAAAACCATTTATTTTTAATAAAGAATTCTTTTTAATCCTATTCAAAATAACAACTGGATTCTCTAAGCCTAACACATTTTTGTAAAAGTCACGCAATACATTTGAATCGTTGTCAATATCTGCCCGCAAATATAACGGAACAGCTTCAAGCAACCGTTTGCGACTTCCCTTTTTATCAGTAAACTCGATGAGTGCAAAATATGCAGGCGTTATTCCTTTATATCCACCATACTTATTAACATCCAACCCCTTCTTTACAGGTATAAACGGTTTATTCTTACTACTTACAATATTTTGGTCAAACAATCCGCCATTTTTATTTTCCGTAGCCTGCCTCGTATATAAAATATCATTCCGTTCCATGGTTCTTCTTACAACTGCAATGGAACCGTCTTTTCCCTTTTTCCAAACATAAGAAGTTCCCTCTTTTGTCTTTTTCACTATGTCATAGTTAAACATTTGATTCAAACTATAGTTTCTGTCTGGATTCTTTCTCAACCAGGTTAACGGATTACCGCTAAACTTTTCGTAATAAACATTGCCCGTTACAATATTCAGATATGCATCTTTTGCATGGTGTAAATCATTAAGCGAACGTACTTTAACCATATCCAGTGTTTCGTGACGGAAGTCAGACACTATTTTGGCTTTCACATACACAACCTGCGTTGTAGGATACAGTTGATGGAATAAATCGGCCACAATTTTGGAAGATTGCCTTGTTTCTACTAATTGGCGATTAATGAACCCAGCCAATTCGTCATCAGACAATGGTGTAGTTCTGGTTAAACGGCTAAATTTTTCATCTGAAATTAAGCCCTTTTTCTTTAATTCCGCCCAAAAACCTCTCATTTTCTTCTGAATATCAGCAGAAATCAAGCCATTTCCCTTATTGGCATTTTCTACTTTTTTGACCAAAACTAAATTATTCAGGCTGTCATCTTTCGTCAACGACTGTGGATAAATATGATCGCGATCATAAATTGTTGTATTAGCTAGCTGATCCAAATCAATTGGTTCGCCGGTATACATACAACGCCCCATTTGCGTATAGTACAGAAACAGTTTAATACTACGGAAATCACTTTCCGTTTTTGTTTCCAGTTCAGTTTTCCAATCTCGGCTTTCATCTTTGACAGATTTATAAAGTTCCAATAATTGATTCTTTCTTGATATAGTATTTTTCTTTTCTTCTGGGCCACGCGCCATTTCCACAAAAATGCGTTTAGGCTCGCGTCCCATAATTTTACTCAATTCCATAACAATAGATATTGCCTGCCACGCTGAACGCTTAATGGCTGGTGAAGCTACAATGCCTTCCATGATATTATCATATGTTAATGCTTCTATCTTTTTGCGTTTATTACTATTATATTTCTCCAACTCTTCCGAAAATGTATAGCGGTTGCTTAACAGCTGCATTAAATTATCATCTGTTTTCTGTAATGCATTTATGATTGAAAAAACCTCGCCGGTTTCTGTATCAACACCTTTTAATTCCTTTAAAAACTCAGCAGAGAATCTGCCCCATCCCTGATAATTCAACCGCAAAACTTTCTGAAGCTGATCATCAGTAATCTGCGTTTCTGTAAATTCTGCACGAATACGTTTTTGCAACCTTCTTTTGTCATCGTGATGAATGGTCAGCAGAAAGATAATTCGTTCACACATCTGTTGTACGGAGTATTTTTCTATTTCTTTGCCAAAAATATTTTTGAAATCAATATAAGAAACCATTGAAGATTTTAAATCCTGATCAATGCCTTTTATGTCAATATCTTTTTGATTTGAATTCCTGGAAATAACCCCTTCTGCTTTTAACTTATCACAAAGCTTTCGGACAGTTACACGGCGAGTTCTTTGAAACAAATCTTTAATTATTGTCTGCTTAATTTCCACAGATAATTTGTCACCGCAGATTCTGACATTGTTCAATTCGTTTAAAACCATAAACTCAGAATAAAGCAAAGAATACTTTGGTAAAACATCTGCACCTGCCATATAGGTACACGGATTTGTCATACGGCGGATAAATCCTTCCTCTGATTTATCCAAATCAACTTTTTCTTCAAAGTTCCAAGGATATATCTTACCTTCTGATCGACGGACAATCCAGCTATTTTTCCCTATTCTACTGTTTAAAGGACCAACATAATACGGAATTCGGAATTTGAACAGTTGCAGAATTTTGTTACTGATAACAATACTTTCCTCATCCTTTTTACACAGAAAAGGATAATATTTTTCCGCATTCTTTAAAATCTGTTTCAGTTCCATCTCATGTACTTGATACGGAATAACTCCATTATCTTTAGTAACCTGTAATGGTAAGAAAACCTGGGCATCAATATCTTTAATAATTTCCGCCACTTCATCTTTTGGACAGCCATTTTCAATAGCTTTCTTCAATAACCCTTTTATGCGTTTATAAAAATCCTCCTGTTTACATTTCTTAACCGATTTTCTGTCATCTGTTTCAATATCATCACCGATATATGCACAATAATTATCTGTTCCGGCAACGCTGAAAAACGATTTATATTCTGACTTGCAATACCGGCGCACCAGTTTTTTTAATTTTTTTAAATCATCATGATGCTTTTCATACTGCCTTACCCTTGCTACAGAGATATATGTACGATTACCGTATTCTCCACCATCCAACATATCCGCCAATATAGCCCAGTCATATACGGCTTTAATGTAATCAATCACACAGCATTTTTCTGCTAATATACTCTCCAGTTCCGGTCTTAACTCTTCATAAGGCTTGTCTGCAATTGAAATACTGGGCATTTCAGTATCATTTAAAGTTTCATCCAAAAACACATCTGCAAGCTTTTTCTTTGCCCCACAGAAAAGACCAATCACTGCCTGCAACTGTTTTTTGTCTCCTGAATTTTCAAATAGTGCAACAGATGCTTTCACTTTATCATTTTTGCTCATATGGGTATCTTTTAAGATTTCGCTCAGTTTCTGAACGTTGTTGCACTCAAAGTCCATGTCAAGCTCATTGCACAAGCAAGTCTGCAATTGTTCAAAAGCAAAGCTAAACCGCGTGACGTTGGAAAAATCCCCATTGAACAGGAAATGACCTCTGTGTTTAAGGATATGATGAATTGCAAGATAAACCAGTCTGATATCAAATTTACTCTTTTCTGTCAACAATGCCTTACGCAGATGATAAATCGTAGGATACTGTTTGTAATACAATTTGTCGTTCAAATCTTTATCGCAAAACAACGCAAACGGTTTGCCTGTTTTGCTGTCTTCCGGATATAAAGCACTGTCTTTCATTCTCTGGAAAAAATCCGGATCCTTTTTCTCAATTTCATTTTGAAATAATTCTTGCAAAAGCTCCAAACGCCATCTGCGGCGTTCAACACGCCGCCGTGCTGTTCTGAACACTCTTCTTTCCGCTGCTGTTTGTGCTGCGTCAAACAAGCGAATGCCCCACATGGATTTTCCATTAAACTTTAAAACATTATACTGATTATCTGCCACAGCCCAACCTACAGAGTCCGTTCCTATATCAAGGCCCAAATAATACTCTCCAGCAAACTTTTTAGACATGAAAAGTCATCCTCTCTTTTTACTTATTGTTAGCAAGTTCTTATTGACAAAAAAGAAAATATGGTTTAGCATTAATGTAAGCTCATTGTTTACCATCCAGTGAGTTTACATTACA
>CAMHFM010000051.1 GCA_946184595.1 uncultured Azospirillum sp. | reverse complement strand
AGCATCATCCAATGTCTTGGCAAATAATTTTAATTCTCTTGGCATTCCTCTGTCAATACGAGTAACGTTGATGTGCATATTATTCCAAGTTTCAAACATATCTTCGGCATTGATAATGTTGCCATATTGAATGATAACATAGGTGCTTATTTTATAATTAATTCCGCTTTCTTGCAGTTTGTCCGTTAAATAATTTCTAACAATATCGGCACAACGCACAGGGGATACTCTGTGACTGTTTTCTGAGAACCATAAGGGTTCTTCATCATTAAATCTTTCTTCATCAGCCAGCCAATCTCCGGATTCTTTATCAACCAGGCAGATGCAAATCTGTCCATCAGCAACGCCAATAAAGTCAACAAAGTTATTTTTAATTGTAGCACTATTAATGATTTGATAGCCTTTTTGTTTCAGCACTTCCATACTTGAATTTCCGCTGTTTTTGGGAGCAGGGCTTTGACCAGACATCGGAATAGGCTTATTTTGTTGGCGATTGGATTCTTTATTATCTTTATTATTATCTTTTGAGCGATTGTTTTTGTCGTTATTGTTTTTTTCTGGTTTTGGCTTAGGCTTATTTTCGGGTTGCGGTGTTTCTTTAGGTTTATTCTGAATTTTATCCAAATCATCAAAGTTTAATTCAAAGTCACTATCACTATCATCAAATTTAAATAGAGAATGGTCTAAAATACTCGTTGTTGCCGTAGATGCGGGAGCAGCACTCGGTATCGTGATGGGTTTAACATTAGGTAGCGTTCTGTTAGCGGCAATCGGTGAAGGTGCCGGCGTATTCTCTGATTGAGATGAAATCATAGAACTTAAATTACGAGGTCTGATTTCTTTATATGATTTTTTACGCTTAATCATCGGACGAGGTGCCGGAGCGGTTTGTTTTTTGCTTGTGTTATTTTCGTTAAGAATTTTGGTTTTATAAAAAATTACAAATTTTTTCCAGTACTTATTAATCCAATATTCCCACTTAATCAGGCTTAATGCGGCCCAACCTGTAAGCCATAAAGGAATAAAACTTAAAATAATCAGAATAAATGCCCATTCTTTTTTATCGTCAATCATCCAGCCTGACATCCATAAATCCCATAAATACCGCCAGTGTCTGGAATCGATTAAATCAAAATGCCAGTTGGTTAAGAGAATAACACGGATTCCTTCGAGGAAAAAAATGCTCCAACAAAGTCCTACAATAGCTGTTCTTATAAGCGTATTAAGCGGTTTCAATAGTGTTATCTCCTAAAATTCTATTTTGCATCATAACAGAAAGTAGTTAATGGTTGGTTTATGATTGTTTTTTTAGTCTATTTTTTACTCCGGAGCGTATTGCTTGGGATGCCTTTGGGCTTTTTTCTATTTCTGTTTGTTGTCTTTTTAGTTTGTCTTCAAAATCCTGTTTAACGTCATCACCGATTGATATACCAATATTGTGTATCTTTATACGAGACATTGATTTCATATATTTTTTTGCTGAACGGTTTTGATACCATAATACAGGAATTAAAAGAAGAGCAACATAATTTGTTTTATATAGTTTTTTCCAGCCCCATATCCAAAGCGGAATAAGTAGCAATAAACAAATAACAAAAAGATAATCGTTACCGCTTTTTATGCGACCGCCTTGTTCCCAGAATGTTGAAATAACATTCCAACTGCGACGTGACATATAATTAAATCCCCATACGGATTTAAATAATATCATGGTCATGAGCAAGTAGAAATAACTCCAGATAACCCCAACAATCGCCCATTTCAAAAAAGCTAAAAGTTTTTTGAAAAACTTCATTATCTTCCGCCTCTGCCGGTTTGTACTGTTGTTTGTTGATTATCGTTAGCTTGATGTTGTTGAGCTGCCTGTCTGATGTGTTCAGGTGCATTGCTGTTGCCCGCTAGTCTTCGATATAGATCTGCTCGACGTTGTATATAATCCTGTGCATTGCATTGGTTTGCTATTGCACGATTATTTAGTTCTTGAATGCTTTGGTGTTGTTCTAAATCTGTTGTGTTGTTGCGGACAGCCCATTCAACAAGACTTTGTTCAGAACGATCTTCAATCTGGACATTCGGTTGTAATTTTCCTTCTTTATCCAGACCCAACATATCATTGACTTGTGATAAGGCCTTATTTTTCTTTGGACTATTTCTCCATTTGTCTTTATTGGATTTATACTTACCGGCATCCATGGATTCGTTGACAGTTTTACGGGCTTTTTCGATGTTTTTAAATAATTTATCCCAAGAATTTGGATCTCTTTCTATTAGTTGGGCGATTAAAATGGCATTACGTTTCATTTGAGCATTGAATAATTCCTGATTGGGAGCGCGCTCAACATCACTTTTTTCCATTTGATTTTGAATTAACTGTGTTCTGGTCAAAGTGGCGGCCATATATTGGATGCTTTTTATATTGCTCGTCATATTTTCGTTCATCTCTTGCATATTATGAGCGAAAGCCATTTTTTCAGGATTACTCATCTTGCGGACAATTCGATAGAGCAAAGCATTTTTTTCATCTTCTCTGGGATTTCCGTGTACATAGCGCTCTATTTGTTCTTTACGTGCTTGTGCCGTTCTATCTAATCCGGTGATTTGATTACCGCTGGCTGTAACGTAACTTCTATCAACATCTGTTGCAAAACGGCTCATGGCATCATCACGACCGTTCGGATTGTTTTGAACTATAGCTTTTCCGTCTTTATAACCTGCAATGAATGTTTTTCCTGCGTTCCAAGTTTTTGTTGCCAGCCAATCTGTTCCATATTCAACACCAGAATATGTTTTTTTGAAAAGCCAGTTCATACCATCTAACAACCAATGTTGGTACATATAGCTTAAGATATCTTCTTCTTTGAAGATATCATTTATTTCTTCGCCTTCCTTAGGGCGTGTTTTCTTTAAATCTCGATTAGGATTAACCTCAATCTCATTGGCCTGATTTTGTAACTTATTGAGTTCATTCTTTTCATCAAAAGTTAAATGTTGCTGTTGTTGTTTAACACGTAAGTAAAGTAATTTTTCATCAGGGCTCATTTGAGAAACCTTGAGATTCTCTTTTTTATGATTGGCTGTAATATAAGCCTGTTCTTGTCCTGTATTTGTATTTTGTTCAGCCATGGTTTTAATCCCGTTTAATCAACTTATTTAAATTTTAATACAAAAAAAATATTTTGTCCAGTTTTTTTGTTAAACTCTTAACTTTTTTAAGAAGTGTCCTATTTTTTGGTTGATTCGAATACCATCTTGCGGTTTGACCTTAATCATTCCGAAAAAGCGGTCGCGTATTTTAGCAAAATCAATTGGCGCAAACGTTGCAGGATTGGTTGTGAGTGCCTTGAATGCTCCCTCCGGATCTTTGTTGGATAGACGAAAATAATTGTTAACCAATCTTTCGGCGTCAATCGGAAAATTCTTTTCTTTAATTGCATTAATGTATTTTTTTGTACGTTCTACGCGTTGCTGATGCTCTTCGTAAATCTGTTTTTCTAATTTCTTACGTTCGTATTTAATTTTTCTGGCTTCGTAATCAATTTCACAGCCTTCCAATTCTATAATTGTTTCCACATAAGAAATCATTGCTAATTGCATATTTTCGTTAGTGCATTGTTCCGCAACGTCCAGAAGAGCATCATCAGAACTGTTTGGTTGAACTTCTTTCATTTCTTCAGGGAATAGTTCTAAGAGGATATCCCATCCTTTTAATATATCACGACTAACGGCAAATCCCGCTCTTTTCTTAAAATGGGGGTAGAGTTTTTCTTCCGTTAGGTGCATTGTCATTTGAGGGATATTATTTTCTTCACTTAATACATCAATAGCGTACATAAAGTTCCGATAAGCACGGAAGAGTGAAAATTCGTGTTCTCCGAGGGGAAGACTGTTTTCACCTGCAGAATCTGTGAAACTTGTATCTTTGGTATCTTCAGTTTGTTGAGCATCAAAATTTTCTTGAAGTTCTTCTAATTCTTGTTGGGCCTCTTGAAGATTATCATCAAATTCTTTGGAAATGAAATCGCTCAACATTTTTTCAAAGTCATCAGCATCACTTTCTGTTTGAGTGAATATATCTTCATCACTTGTTTTAATATCGGCCATTTTTTCAATCGATTTATTCATTGTTGACCTCCTGAAGATGAAGGGTTGAAATTGTTTGCATAGTTTGTGGCGTATAAAGGATAATTCGATCTGCAAGCCCTCCGCCTTTAACTAAAATTGCCAAGTTTCCATCAACTTCAGTTACTGACGCAATAGAACTTCCATTGGGTTGTTGAAGAGAATATTCTGTTTGATTTTTTACCGATACTTGAGTCTTTTTGTATATCAATGTCAGTAAAAGAATGCTCCCGAAAACAAGCATCGAGGTTATAATGACAACAATACTTTTGATTAATTTTAGCTTGTCCATCCAAATTATCCTTGTTTTTTATTTTGTTTCTTCTATTGTGAGATTATTATAAATAACTTTATTTTTAGTAAAAAAATGGATGATTTTGATGAAATTATACTTCCGGCGGTTCAAACGGCATATAACGGCTGGCGTTTAGATAAGTTTTTGGCTCGAGAAGCAACAGATATTTCGCGAGCACGTTTGCAGAAACTTATTGAAGATGGGTATGTTTTTAAGGATGAAGAAACCGTTACGGATTGTTCTTTGAAAATTCATGCCGGAGAAAATTATCGTATTGTTTTGCCTCCGCCTGAAGATGCTAATCCTGAGCCGGAAAATATTCCGCTTAATATTGTTTATGAAGACGATGATTTGATTGTGGTTAATAAGCCGGCGGGGATGACTGTTCATCCTGCTCCTGGGGCATATCATGAAACATTGGTTAATGCATTGCTTTATCATTGTCAGGGGAATTTATCAGGAATAGGCGGGGTGAAACGTCCGGGAATTGTTCATCGAATTGATAAGGATACCAGCGGTTTATTGGTTGTTGCTAAAAATGATATAACCCACCGAGGTCTAACGGAACAATTTACGGTACATTCTATTGAAAGAACTTATTTAGCGTTTGTTTACGGCGTCCCTAATCCTCTTAATGGTGTTGTTAATGCGGCTATCGGTCGCAGTCCGTATGATCGTAAAAAAATGGCTATTGTTCAACGGGGCGGAAAATCTGCCGTTACGCATTATCAAACATTAAAAGTTTGTGGACACACCGCTTCTTTAATCAAATGTAATTTAGAAACCGGACGTACCCACCAAATCCGTGTTCATTTATCCAGTTTGGGGTGTCATCTCATCGGAGATCAAGTGTATGTCAAGAGCAAAAAAACTGCTCTTACAGGTATATCTGCAGAAGTTAAGGATTTTATAAATATGTTTCCGCGGCAGGCTTTGCATGCGCAAACCCTTGGTTTTATTCATCCTAAAACGAAAGAATTTATGCAATTTTCTTCGGAATTGCCGGATGATTTGCAAAAATTGGCGGATGTTTTAAATCTAAATTAAAACTAATTGTTAGGTTGTGTTTGTGGATAAGTGAAGTATTTTAGCTCACGTCAATAATATTGAGGGAGGCTGAAATGCAACAAGACTTCACTCTAAATGGTTTTGACTTTTCTCCGGAAATTAATATGGCACGTTATTTACAACGTATTCGTAAATTTCCGATTTTAACTTCAGATCAAGAATATAATTTAGCTGTTCAATATCGGCAAACACAAGATGCAGCAATCGCTAAGCAGCTCATTAATTCTCATTTACGATTAGTCGTTAAAGTTGTTTCAAAATACCGAGGTTACGGTTTACCGATTAATGAAATGATTGCTGAAGGAAATATAGGTTTACTCTACGCCGTTAATAAATTCGAGCCGGATAAAGGATTTCGGTTTTCGACTTATGCTTTGTGGTGGATTAAAGCATCTGTTCAAAAATATATCTTAAACTCTTGGTCTCTCGTGAAAATAGGGACAACGGCAGCTCAGAAAAAACTTTTTTTTAATCTTCGAAAAATTAAAAATAAATTGAATTTAACAGATGATAGGGAGCTTTCTCATTC